>JANQHZ010000081.1 GCA_028282445.1 Candidatus Binatia bacterium
GATCTCGTGTTCCGAGAATTCTGCATGGGCAAATGACTTGCGCCCGGTCGGGTGACCACAAACAATCCGTCACCGCGCCACGATCTCGACCCTGCTCGCAAGCCGGCGCGCTGGCCATGACGGCGTTTCGCTTCCGACCGGCCGTGGCACCGCACTTGCTCGGTACATCGGCATGGACAACCGATACCGAGACGAGAGCCAGCTTCACCACGCCAGTCCCATCCTCGCGGTCCTCGTCGCCGCGATGACCCTCGCCACCGCGCCCTTGACCCAAGCCGGACATCCGAGCGCGGGCAGCTTCGAATCCGAAGCCGGGCGCTCGATCGCGGGGCGTACCTGCAGCAACCCGATCGGCGTAGAAATCTGCGAGACGCGAGCCTTCATGGCACTGGCGGACGACGGAAGCTCCGACGATCTAGCCTCTCTCCCGATCGACGCCGATGTCGCCGCCCCGATGAGCGACGGTTAACTCGAGTTCGCAACCGGCGCGCAGGACGCCAGCCTCTGCTTCGCCTACGCCCCAGTATACGAGCGCGACGAGTTGCCCGCGCGAAGCGCCACGTAGTAGTCGAACGTCATGACGCTGCGCCCGACTCGGCGGGAGTTCCTGGCCTCCGGCGCCCTGGCCCTCGCCGGATCCTCGTTGTGGCAGACGCTCTCGGGCTGCGGTGGCTCGTCCTCGAGCTCGTCGGACGGGGTCGTCGGCAACATCGATCCGCGGCAAAGCCCGTTCGGATTCTGGTCGATCGACGACGGCCTGCCTGTGTTCGTGTACGACGCCGATCACGAAACGCTGCCGCAGGCCGAATGGGATCCGATCATCCGGCCGCGCACACGGCGTCAGTGGCATATGTTCGGAAACCGCGCGATCCAGGTGCAAGCCGACAACCACGGCACGGTCGCGCTGTTCGACGAGAGTCACGGCCTGCGCTGGCTGACCGGCCCCGATCCCGACGGTACCGGCGTTTCGATCATCCGCGAAGAGGACGGAACGACCTGGTCGTCGTACTTCCCTGAGCGCCCCGGCGAGATGGTACCGGAGCGCATCTTCGGACCTACTCATTTCGAGGTCTGTGATCGGTTGCGCGGGCTCGAGTTGGGCCGCACCATCCTGTGTCCCGAGGGCGAAGTTCCGTGGGTTCTCGTCCGCGTCGTTCTGCGGCTCGACCCGAACGCCGACGTCCCTCGCTCGTTTGTCCATAGCGAGCAATGGATTCTCCGACCTCGCTTCGTCAACTTGTTCATCGAGCCGGAGCAACAGCGCGAAACCGCCCTGCGCGAGGTCAGCTATCGCGTCGATCTGAGCGAGGGGCGGGTTCGGGCACGCGAAGTCTTCGCCGAAGTGGACGGCTTCAACGTCTTCGGACCGCCGGCGACGATCCTACTCGAGCGGCTCGATGGTGTCGGGGTTGCGACGGCGACAGGCTCACCGCACCCCACGTTGGCGATCGAAACGCCCCTGACGCTGGCGCCCGGAGACAAGATCGATCTCTTCTTCCGATTTGGTCGCGACGACGGGCAAGCGATATCCGACCCCACCGCTTTCTTCGCCGAGCAGCGCCAAGCGCTGACCGATCGGCTGCCCCGCGCCGCCGCGGCGCCGGCGCCCGAAGCGGAGCAGGAGATCCCGTGGCACCTGGCGGCGCTCACCGGTGGATCGTCGATCGATCGCATCATCGGCGGTCACACCTTGAACCAGGCCTCGACCTACAGCTTCGTGATCGGCTTCAACGCCGCGGCTCGCGACCCGCTGCAACACGCTCTGCCGCTGGTGTACAGCGAGCCAGATCTGGCCCTGTCGGCATTGCGCAACACCTGCGCATGGGCCGATCCCGATGGCGACTTGCCGTATTCTCTCGAGGGAGCGAAGACACCGTTCGTCGCGGGGTTCCGCCCGTCCGATCAGAACCTGTGGGCACTGTGGCTGGCCGCCGAATACGCCGCCGCGACCGGTGACCTAACCGCCTTCGACCAGCCGCTCGCCTACCATCCGCAGTACGGTGGCGCGGCGCCGCTGCGCGAGCATTTGCGCCGACAGTTTCGCTTTTTCGTCGATACGATCGGGCGCGGCGAGGGGCGGCATGTCCGCATCCTCAACGCGGATTGGAACGATCTCGCGATCGAGGAGTCGGGAGCCGACCGCGATCTCATGATCGAACGCGGCAGCTCGGTGCTGAACTCGGCGATGGCCTCGTGGGTGTTGTCGGTGTTCGGCGGACTGTGCGACCGCCTCGGCGAAGCCGCTCTCGCGCAAGAGGCCCGCCAACAGTCCGACGATCTGCGCGGGCTGGTTGCAAGCGCGTGGAACGGCCGCTGGTTTCACCGCGCTTACGCTCCCGGCGGCAGACCGGTCGGCGACGAAGATTGTTGGCTGGAGGTGCAGCCGTGGGCGATCCTTTGCGGCGCCGCCACCGACGAGCAGGCGCGTGTCCTGATCGACCACATCGACGTCCATCACCGCCCCGGCTCGCCGCTCGGCGCGCGCGTAAAATGGCCGGCCGATGCGGAGCTGCTCGACGCCGGTATCTGGGGAACCGGCACCCTCGGCGGAACGTGGTTTGCGATCGACATGACGCTGGTTTGGGCTGCTGCCGGCGTCGACGGGGAGATCGCCTGGGACGCCTGGCGGCGCATGACTCTGGGTGCCCACACCGAGGCTTACCCCGATTTCTGGGAGGGAACGCTCTCCGGTCCGGATTCCTGGAACGGCCCGGAGTTCCCCCGCGCCGGGCGGACTTGGGTTCTCGACGATCGGGTTGCGATGCAAGCGTTCCCAGTCGCGAACCTCCACAGCCACGCGCAACCGCTGCTCGCCTACCTGAGACTGCTCGGCGTCGAGCCCACTGCGGACGGTAGCCTGCGCACCGGACGGGGTGGCGAGTATCGGAGCAGGGTATTCGACCTCGACGCGGACGGGCACGGGCGACTTGACGCTATGGGAAACGTCACCGTGGCGAGTGTCCACGGCCGGGTGCGCGGTAACGTCGGCGCGCTGCGCTGGTGATCGATTCCGCGGAGGTCTCTTACGGCCAGCGGACACGCTGTCCGGAGCGCAGTTCTTCGACTGCATAGAACGTCCCGCGCCATCGGATCCCGCCATTCCGCCATCCGATGACACCCGAGCGCAGGTCGAACCAGGCGTTGAGTACGGCGCCGACCGGAAAGAGGACACCGGACAGCGGCGGGCGACCCAGCAAGCGCGCCCAGCCGAGCGAAGCGACGAGCGCCGTCGAGACCCCGGCGAAGCCGATCCATGTGAGCCAAGCCGGCCCGCCGGGCAGAAATGCAGCGAACGGTCCCAACTCCAGCGTAAGCGACAGCAGGCAGAGTGCGGCCAGTCGCGACAGGCGATAGCGTCCGACGATGCCGAAACCACCCTTCTCCAGGCTGCCGCGCATGTCGGCGAG
>JANQHZ010000183.1 GCA_028282445.1 Candidatus Binatia bacterium
CCGCCGACCGTGGGAAGAACCGCATCCGGTCGCTCGCGCTCGATGATCTTCTCGAGAATCGGGACGGTGATCGGCTCGACGTAAGTGCGGTCGGCGAAGTTGGGATCGGTCATGATCGTCGCCGGGTTGGAGTTGATCAGAATGACCCGATACCCCTCCTCCTTCAGCGCCTTGCAGGCCTGCGTGCCGGAGTAGTCGAACTCGCACGCCTGGCCGATCACGATCGGTCCGGACCCGATCAGGAGGATTGTCTCAATGTCTTCTCGTTTTGGCATCGGTCAGCGATTCTCGTCCATCATGTCGGCAAATCGCCGAAACAGGTAGTTGGCGTCGTTCGGCCCGGGCGACGCCTCCGGGTGATACTGCACCGAGAACAACGGCACGTCCTTCAAGCGCAGGCCTTCCACCGTCTCGTCGTTGAGGTTGATGTGGGTCAGCTCGGCGGCGCCTTCCAACGACGCGACGTCGACCGCGAAGCCGTGGTTCTGGCTCGTCACCTCGACCTTGCGAGTGGTCAGATCCATGACCGGCTGGTTGCCGCCATGGTGGCCGAACTTGAGCTTGTAGGTCGAGCCGCCGAGCGCCAGGCCGAGGATCTGGTGACCGAGGCAGATACCGAAGATCGGCGCCTTTCCGACCAGGTCGCGCACATGCCCGACGGCGTACGGCGCCGCCGCCGGATCACCCGGACCGTTGGACAGGAAGATCCCGTCCGGCTTCCAGGCCAACGCCTCCTCGGCCGGGGTATCGGCCGGCACGACGCGGACCTCGCAACCGCTCGCGGTCAGGTTGCGCAGGATGTTGCGCTTGATTCCGAAGTCGTACGCCAGCACCCGGTGACGCGGCACGGCGGACGCTTCGCCGTACCCTTCGCCCAGAACCCAGACGCCCTCGTTCCAATCGTAGGCTTCGGCGCAGGTGACCTCCTGGACCAGATCGCGCCCCTCCATCGACGGCGCCGCCTTGGCCTTGTCGACCAGGGTATCGTCCGACTCGTCGCCGCCACAGGCGAGCACCGCGTTGAGCGCGCCGCGGTCGCGCAGGTGGCGCACCAGCGCCCGCGTGTCGATCCCCTGAATACCGGGAATGCCGTGTTCCTCGAGGTACGCGTGCAGCGACCGCCGCGACCGCCAGTTGCTCGGCGAGTCCCAGTACTCCTTGACGATGAATCCCTGCACGAAAGGTCGGCGCGACTCGACGTCTTCTGGGTTCACTCCGACGTTGCCGATTTCGGGATAGGTCATCGCGACCAACTGGCCGCAGTACGACGGATCGGTGAGGATCTCCTGGTACCCCGTCATCGAGGTATTGAAGACAAGCTCACCCGTCGCCTCCCCCACCGAACCGAAGCCGGTTCCGTGGAAGACGGTTCCGTCTTCGAGCGCTAGACAGGCATCCATTATTCTTTGTCCTCGCGCGGCCACAGCACACGTCCGCCGACGATGGTCGCACGTGCCGAGCCGATCATTTCCCAGCCCCCGAACGGGGAGTTCTTTGATTTCGAACGCAGACGATCGAGCTGCACCGTCCAACGGTCTTCCGGATCGACGACGGTGATGTCGGCCGGCATGCCGACCGCCAGCGAACCCGCCTCGAGCTTCAGTATGCGCGCCGGATTCACACTCATCACGCGAACCATCGTCGCCGGGTCGAGTCCCGCCTCACGCACCAGCTTCAACGTGAGCGGGAGTGCGGTCTCGAGGCCGACGATGCCGAACGCCGCGGCATCGAATTCCACTTCCTTCTCGTCGCGGTGATGCGGCGCGTGATCGGTGGCGATTGCGTCGATGGTGCCATCGCGCAACGCCTCCACCATGACGCCGACGTCATCGCGGGTCCGCAGCGGCGGCTTCATCTTGGCGTTGGTGTCGTACTCGGCGACCGCCTCGTCGGTCAGGACGAAATGGTGCGGCGTCACCTCGGCCGTGACCGGCAGTCCGCGCCGCTTGGCGTCGCGCAGCAGGCGAACCGAACCGGCGGTGCTGACGTGGGCGATATGCAAACGCCCGCCGGTCTGCTCGAGCACCGCGAGGTCGCGCGCCACCATCGCCTCTTCGGCCGCCGACGGCATCCCTTTGAGTCCGAGGTGGAGGCAGGTTTGCCCCTCGTGCATGACGCCGTCGCAGGCCAGCTCCGGGTCCTCTTCGTGGACGATCACCGGCAGGTCGAAGAGCTGCGAGTACTCGAGCGCTCTGCGCATCAAGCTGCCGCTCGCGATCGGCATCCCGTCGTCCGAAACCCCGACGATCCCGGCTTCGCGCATCTCGCCGGTCTCGGCCAGCTCCTTGCCCTGCAGGCCCACCGAGACCGCGCCGATCGGGTGCACCCGCGCCAGCCCCGCCTCGCGGGCGCGGTCGAGGATGTACTCGGTGACCGCGCCGCTGTCGTTGACCGGCTTGGTGTTGGCCATACACGCCACCGCGGTAAATCCGCCCGCGACAGCCGACAGAGTGCCGGTAGCCACCGTCTCCTTGTACTCGTACCCGGGCTCGCGCAAGTGGACGTGCATGTCGATGAATCCCGGCGTCACCCAGCACCCATCGGCGTCGATGCGACGATCGCCACCGTCGATCGTGCCGGACGCCTCGACCGCGGCGACACGCCCATCCTCGATGAGAACGTCGAACGCACCATCGAGATCGTTGGCCGGGTCGATCAGCCGCCCGCCGGCGATCAGGATCGAGTCGCCGCCGCTCATCCGACCTGCCTCTCTTCCGCGGATGCCCGTGCCCGTCGCGCCAACAGGTAGAGAATGGACATCCGCACCGCGACACCGTTGGCAACCTGATCGAGAATCATCGAATCGGCACTGTCCGCCACCTCGCTCGAAATCTCTACCCCGCGGTTGATGGGACCGGGGTGAAGGACGATCGCGTTCGGCTTGGCTACGTCCATCGCCTGCCTGGTCAGACAGAAATAGCGCGAGTACTCGTCGAGACTG
>JANQHZ010000190.1 GCA_028282445.1 Candidatus Binatia bacterium
GGCGCCGACCCGCTCCTTGCTCGTCGACATCGCCGATGCCGAGCACGATCTCGCCCATGAGATGTCCTGGAAGGACTTCGTCACCTTCAACCTCAGCCAGTTCTGCGCGTCGTACTTCGACGAAGGGCAGGCGACGCTGAAGCCGAACAAACACGGCGGGCTTTACGCGAGTTGGCGCCGGCAGGCGTTGGGCGACAAAGGCCCGGCTCTGCTGATGGGAATGACATCGTACTCCGATCTCGCGTCGACCCTGCCCGAGAGCGCCTACGAGATGATCCGAACCACCCTCAGCGATACCGGCGTTCCGGAGGACGAAGCCGTATCCTATCTCCACGCGGTACTACTCGACATCAACGGCTGGGCTTCGTGGTGCAGGTACCGCGGCTGGGTCGCCGAGTTGGAAGGCCGCGAGGACGACACCATCGCCGACCTTCTCGCCATCCGGCTGGCCTGGGAGTGGATGCTCTACCAGGGCGGTGGCAATCGCGTCGCGCTGCAGTGGCGACGGGCGATCGAGACGTGGCCCGCGGTCGACTCCAACGCCCGCGATTCGCTGTCCGACGGCTGGGTCCTGCAAAAGGCCATGGAGATCGCCTGGCAGGAGAACGTCATCCGCGACCTCCCGGCCGGCCTCACCACACCGGCACCGAGCGACGTAGCCGTGCAAGCCGCTTTCTGTATCGACGTCCGCTCCGAGGTTTTTCGCAGGGCGCTCGAGGCGCAGAGCGCTTCGGTGCAAACTCTCGGCTTCGCCGGCTTTTTCGGAGTTCCGATCGACTACCAACCACTCGGGTCCCAGGAGGCACGCCCTCAGCTTCCCGGCCTCCTGGCCCCGCGCCTGCGCGCCACCGACACCGGTCTGGACGCCGAAGCACTGGGGCATCGCGCCGATCATCTCGACGTCACGGGCGCTTGGAAATCGCTGAAGACCGGGGCGGTTTCGACCTTCGTCTTCGTCGAAGCGATCGGCCTCAGCTACATCGCCAAGCTCTTGAAGGACAGCTTCGGGAAGAGCCCCGCGACCAAGATCGATCAGGCCGGTCTATCGACCGACGCCGCGGCGCGACGCAAGCCCAGGCTCACCCAGGCCGTCGACGGAAGCGACATCGACATCGATGCGCAATGCGATCTGGCGGCGGGAATCCTCCGCGCCATGAGCCTGACCCACGACTTCGCACGCCTGGTGCTGCTCGCCGGGCACGGCAGTGAGACCCGCAACAACCCGCACGCGGCCGGACTCGACTGCGGTGCGTGCTGCGGACAGACCGGCGAAGTCAACGCGCGCGCGGCCGCGGCGCTGCTCAACGACCCCGCCGTCCGCCAGGGACTCTCCGAGAGGGGCATCTCGATCCCGGAGACGACTCGCTTCGTCGCCGGACTGCACAACACGACCACCGACGAGGTATCCCTGTTCGACCTCGACGAGCTGCCCTCCTCGCACACAGCGGATCTGACCGAGTTGCAACGCTGGCTCGCCGGCGCGGGTACACGCGCGAGAGAGGAACGCGCACCGACGCTCGGACTGGCCGGGAAAACGGGCGACGGGCTTTTCGACGCAATCCGCGAACGCACCCGCGACTGGGCTCAGGTCCGCCCCGAGTGGGGACTCGCCAACAACGCATCCTTCATCATCGCCCCGCGCGAGCACACGCGACACCTGAACCTCGCCGGCCGCTCCTTCCTGCACGACTACCGCCACCAAGAGGACGACGGCTACGGGGTGCTCGAGCTCCTGATGACGGCCCCGATGGTCGTCACCCACTGGATCAACATGCAGTACTACGCTTCGACCGTGGATAATCTCCACTACGGCAGCGGGAACAAGGTTCTGCACAACGTCGTCGGCGGACACCTCGGCGTGTTCGAAGGCAACGGAGGCGACCTGCGCATCGGGCTCTCGATGCAGTCGCTCCACGACGGCAAGAACTGGGTCAACCAGCCGCTGCGGCTGAGCGTATTCATCGAGGCCCCTCGCGAGGCAATCGACGGAGTCCTCGAAAAGCACGCGCACGTGAACAACCTGGTGACCAACGGCTGGATCGACCTGTTTCAGATCGACGCCGAAGAAGGCGCGGTGAACGCTCGTCGCGACGGAAAGTGGATCCGCGAAGAAGCAAAAGGCCCGGATAGCGCGTCCGCTTGATTCCGAGCTAATCCCCCCACAGGTGTCGACGATCTCGTCACTGAAATCCCCCCCTTTGAAAAAGGGGGGGAAGGGGGGATTTTGAGACAGCTCCCTTCCAAAAAATCCCCCTCAGTCCCCCTTTTTCAAAGGGGGAAGTTCGCTCGCACTCTCTCAGACTAAACTCCCCACTTCGAAGATTCGCCCCC
Organism: Candidatus Binatia bacterium; assembly: GCA_028282445.1. Lineage (GTDB taxonomy): Bacteria > Desulfobacterota > Binatia > HRBIN30 > CADEER01 > CADEER01. The sequence goes on from JANQHZ010000190.1 coordinate 2,332, forward strand.
ATTCGATAGTCTTCCCTGCTTGGGCTACTATCCGCGCAGGGAGATCGAGAGATGAGCGAATCGAAGGCGGCCCCGCTGGTCGCGGTCATCATGGGCAGCAAGAGCGACTGGGCGACCATGCAAGGCGCCACCCAGATCCTCGAGGAGTTGGGAGTTCCATACGAAGCGAAGGTGGTCTCCGCTCACCGCACTCCCGATCTACTCTTCGAATACGTCGGCGCCGCCGCCGAGCGCGGCATCCAGGTGATCATCGCCGGTGCCGGCGGCGCCGCCCACCTCCCGGGAATGGCCGCGGCCAAGACTCGTTTGCCGGTGCTCGGGGTTCCGGTCCAATCGAAGGCCCTGCGCGGCATCGACTCCCTGCTCTCGATCGCCCAGATGCCGAAGGGAGTTCCGGTTGGAACCCTCGCGATCGGCGACGCCGGCGCCGCCAACGCCGGGCTGCTCGCAACCGCGATCGTGGCCCTGTCGGACGCCACCATCGCGGACAAGCTGCAGGCATTTCGCGACCGGCAAACCGCCGCGGTTCTGGATCAGTCATTGTGAGCGCGATCCTCCCCGGCGCAACCATCGGCTTCCTCGGCGGTGGCCAGCTCGCCCGCATGATGGCGCTCGAAGCGCGCCGTATGGGATACCGCATCGCGATCCTCGACCCCGACCCCGACGGGCCGGCCGGCCAGGTAGCGGACCACTGTATCGAGGGGAGTTTCGACGACGTCGACGCCGCCCAACGCCTTGCCGAGCACAGCCAGGTGGTCACTCTCGACACCGAGCACATCCCGGCGGAGGTACTGGAACGCATCGAGAAGACTACGCCGGTTCGTCCATCGGCGGACGTACTTCGGATCATCCAGGACCGCCTGAACCAGCGCCGCTTCATCGAGGCGCAAGGCGCGCCTCAAGTTCGGTGGGCCGCGGTGTCCGATCCGGAATCGTTGAAAGAAGCCGGCGAGTCGATCGGGTTTCCGTGCATCCTCAAGACCCGTCGCTCGGGCTATGACGGCAAAGGGCAAGCCCGCATCGAGCGGGCGACCGACCTCGCCGATGGCTGGGAAGCGATCGGCAAAGCTCCCGCCGTCATGGAGGCGTTCGTCGACTTCGATCGGGAGATCTCCACGCTGCTGGCGCGTGGAGTCGACGGTGAGATCCGCTTCCACCCGCTCGCGCACAATGATCACCGCCACCACATCCTGCACATCAGCCGGGCGCCCGCCGACGTGCCGCCGGAGATGGCGCGCCAGGCGCAGGAGATCGGCGAAGGTCTCGCCACCGCGCTCGGTCATATCGGGATGATCGCGGCCGAGCTCTTCGTCAAGCGCGACGGCTCGCTGCTGGTCAACGAGATCGCCCCGCGCACTCACAACAGCGGCCACTATACCTTCGGCGCCTGCGTGACCTCGCAATTCGAGCAACACGTGCGAGCGACGTGCGGACTGCCCTTGGGCGACCCTTCGCTGCAGCGACCCGCCGTGATGCTCAATCTGCTCGGCGACTTGTGGAGCGGCGGAGAGCCCGATTGGACATCGGTATGGTCGCACCCAAGCGCCCACCTGCATCTCTACGGCAAGGCGAGTGCCCGCCCGGGGCGCAAGATGGGACACGTGCTGGTTGTCGACGACGGAAAGAACGACCCCGGCGCGGTCGCCGAGAAGATCTACCAGGACCTTCAGGGCGCTGCCCCGCGCGCTTCCGTCGCACGCGCGGGCTGAGCGACCGAATACCTTCGAGCTATCTGGTCAGCTGGCGGTACTTGGCCTTGGCAGCCGGATCGGCGCTGCTGCCGAGGCGTTTCAGTCGATCCGCCTCGTACTGGGTGTAGTTGCCGTCGAACCACGTCACCGCCCCGTTGCCCTCGAACGCCAGGATGTGCGTGCACAACCGGTCGAGAAACCAACGGTCGTGGCTGATCACCACCGCGCAGCCGGCGAAGCGCTCGAGCGCTTCCTCGAGCGCGCGCATGGTGTTGACGTCGAGGTCGTTGGTCGGCTCGTCCAGCAGGAGGACGTTCGCCCCCTCTTTCAGCATGCGCGCGAGCTGAACCCGATTGCGTTCACCGCCCGACAGCACACCAACCTTCTTCTGCTGGTCGGTCCCGCCGAAATTGAAGCGAGCGACGTAGGCGCGTGAATTGACCTCGCGATTGCCGAGCACGACGATGTCCTGGCCGTCGGTGATCGCCTCCCAGATCGTCTTCTCCGGGTCGAGCGAGAGACGGCTCTGCTCGACGTAGCCCAATTGCACCGTCTCGCCGACCCGGATCGATCCCGAATCGGGCTCTTCCTCGCCCGCGACCATGCGGAACAAGGTCGTCTTGCCGGCGCCGTTGGGACCGATGATGCCGATAATCCCGCCGGGCGGTAGGGAGAAGGTCATGTCCTTGGTCAAAACCTTGTCGCCGTACGACTTGTCGATGTTCGTCGCCTCGATCACCACGTTGCCGAGACGTGGACCCGGCGCCATGAAGATCTCGAGGTCGTCGCTGCGGTGGTGCTCCTGCTCGCCGAGCAGTTTCTCGTACGAAGTAATGCGCGCCTTCGACTTCGCGTGGCGCCCCTTCGGCGACATGCGAATCCACTCGAGCTCGCGTGCCAGCGTCTTCTGCAGCTGCCCCTCCGACTTCTCCTCTTTCGCCAACCTCTCCTGCTTCTGCTCCAGCCAGGACGAGTAGTTGCCCTTCCAGGGAATCCCGCGCCCACGCTCGAGCTCGAGGATCCAGCCGGCGACGTTGTCGAGGAAGTAGCGGTCGTGGGTCACCGCAATCACCGTACCGGGGTACTCGTGCAGATGATGCTCGAGCCAGGCGACGGACTCCGCGTCGAGGTGGTTGGTCGGCTCGTCGAGCAGCAGGATGTCCGGCTGCTGCAACAGCAACCGGCACAGAGCGACACGCCGGCGTTCGCCCCCCGACAACTTGTCGACGACCGCCTCGGCCGGCGGACAACCGAGGGCGTCCATCGCCATCTGAAGCCGCGCCGTCAGATCCCACGCGTTGAGAGCGTCGATCTTCTCCTGAACTTCGCCCTGGCGCTCGACCAGCTTGGTCATCTCGTCGTCGGACATCTCCTCCGCGAAGCGCTCGTTGATCCGATCGAACTCCTCCAGCAAAGCGACCGCCTCGCCGGCACCCTCGCGCACGATGTCGATCACCGTCTTGCCGGCTTCGAGGTGCGGCTCCTGCTCGAGAAAGCCGATCGAATGGCCCGGTGAGAGCACCGTTTCGCCCTCGAACTCCGTGTCGACGCCGGCCAGGATGCGCAGCAGCGAGCTCTTCCCGGTGCCGTTGAGGCCCAAGACGCCGATCTTCGCGCCGTAGAAATAGGACAGGTAGATGTCCTTGAGAACCTGCTTCTTGCCGTGAAACTTGTTCACGCCAACCATCGAATAGATGACCTTATTTGGATCGTCGCCCATAGAGGCCATCCGCTTTCAGGTTCCGTCGACCCGCGCAACCCCCCAACGGACTCCACGACTTGACCGCGAGCAGACGGTTGGAGAGATTGGGCCCCCCATCTAAGGGGAGGGACGATGGCGCGCCTACAGCGGATTCGTGACGGAGAAATGACTTGAGAAGCGTACTCTGGCTCGCCGCAGCCCTGATGCTGCTGTTGTGCTCGCTACCGCTCGGCTGCGGCAAAGATACGAGTGACAACGAAGACCCGCTGCCGTCGTTCGAAAACGCCGGGCGGCGACGCTTCCCCGATGAGTCGTTCGCGATCGGCGACGAGGTCGTAGAGCTTCCGGCGCGACAGGAGCCGAGTGGTACGGGGCAAGGCCCGCGCCCCAACCCAGTCCGCAACGCCTACTTCGGCGACCTCCACGTCCACACCACCTACTCCTTCGACGCCTACGCCTTCGGGACGACTGCGACTCCGCAAGACGCCTACCGCTACGCGCTCGGCGAGGCCATCCAGCACCCGGCCGGCTTCGATGTAGAGCTACGCGAGCCGCTCGACTTCTACGCCGTCACCGACCATGCGATGTTCCTCGGCCTCGCCGCCGCCGCCGGTGACTCCGCGACCGAGTTCTCGAAACTGCCGTCTTCCGAACCGATGCGCGACATCAACGCCCCCGACAACATGGGCTTCCTCAGCATCGGGCAACGGCTGCGCGCTTTCGCCACCTTCATACCGCAAACCCTGAGCGGCCTTCTCGACGGCAGCATCGATGCGGAGTCGACAACGGCGATCACCAAGTCGGCCTGGCGCGAGATCATCGACGCCGCCGAAGAGTTCAACGACCCAGGTCGTTTCACCACCTTCGTCGCCTACGAGTACACATCGTCGTCCGACGACAGCGGCAATCTCCACCGCAACGTCGTCTTCAAAGACAGTCGGCGATTACCAGCCGTACCGTTCTCGCGATTCCACTCGCAAAATCCGGAAGGGCTGTGGGATTGGATGGACGGGTTACGGGCCGCGGGCATCGAGAGTCTGGCCATCCCTCACAACTCGAACGGCTCCAACGGCCAGATGTTCAAACTGGTCGACTGGGCGGGGGACCCGATGGACGACGCCTACGCCGTGCGCCGCCTTCGCAACGAACCGATCGTCGAAGTGACGCAAGTCAAAGGGACCTCGGAGACGCACCCTTCCCTGTCCGACAACGACGAATGGGCGGAGTTCGAAATCATGCCCTTCCGCGTCGCCACCACCAAGCCGAGCGAGCCGCAGGGCAGCTATGTGCGCGACGCGCTGCGGCGCGGACTCGCACTCGAGAGCAAGGGGGTGACCAATCCGTATAAGTTCGGCCTGATCGGTTCGAGCGACACCCACACCGGAGCCGCGTCGGAAGACGAAGCCAATTTCTTCTGCAAGGTCGGCATCCTTGACAGCACGCCGCTGCTGCGCGGGTCGGTGCCCTTGTCGACCTGGCAGTCGCTCGCCATCGGCGCCGCCGAGCTCTTCGGCCTGGCCCCGGCCGGGACCAGGACCGAAGTCGGCGATCGCAATTACATCTCGACGGTGACGCCCACCTTCGGCGCCGCCGGGCTGGCCGCGGTGTGGGCGGAAGAAAACACGCGGGAGTCTCTCTACCGTGCGCTACGCCGGAAGGAAGCCTTCGCCACCTCCGGTAACCGCATTCGCGTGCGCTTCTTTGCCGGCTTCGGCTTCGACCGTGCCAAGCTCGACTCGCCGGAGGCCGTCGCGCACGCCTATCGAACCGGTGTCTCGATGGGTAGCGACCTGGCCGCGCGTGGCCAACAAGCGCCGCACTTTCTCGCCTGGGCTACGCGCGACCCCAAAGGTGCCCCGTTGCAGCGCCTTCAGATCGTCAAGGGTTGGGAGAACGGCGGCGAAACCTACGAAAAGGTATTCGACGCCGCGTGTTCCGACGGAGGCCAAGTCGACCCCGCAAGCCATCGTTGTCCCGACAACGGAGCGACTGTCGACCTGAGCGATTGCTCCTACTCGCAAAACGTCGGCGCCTCACAGCTGCAAACGCTGTGGACCGACCCGGAGTTCGACCCATCCCAGCGTGCCTTCTACTACGTGCGCGTACTCGAGAACCCAACCTGTCGATGGTCGACCTGGGACGCTCTCCGCGCCGGCGTAGAGCCACGCAGCGATCTCGCCAAGACGCTGCAGGAACGGGCATGGTCCTCGCCAATCTGGTACATCCCCCAGGGCGATTCCCCCGCGGACACGGTCGAGCCGCAGAGCGGCGAACCGGCCGGTGCCGAAATCGTGTCGAGCGCACCACGATAATCGCCAAGGTACGGAATCCCCGAATGACTGTATCCCCGAACCGCCCTGGTCGTCCCAACCTCCGCATCGCCATCGCAGTCCTGCTCGCAAGCTCGGTGACTTTCGGAATCCGAGTCGCGCCGACACACGCCGGCGAGAACGACCCAACCGTCGTCACCGCGCTCGGACGACTCGAGCCGAAGGACGGAATCATCCGGATCGCCGGTCCGTCTCGCCCCGCCCTGGTCATCGCCGAGCTCCTCGTCGAAGAGGGGGACCGGGTCGAAGCTGGGCAAACCATCGCGGTGCTCGACTCCTTCGCGATCCACGAAGCGGCCGTCCACCGCCTCGAAGTCGAGCTCGCCAACGCCCAGAGCGAGCGCAAGAGGAACACCAAACTGTACCGAGACGGGATCGTATCCGAGTCTCAGCGCGAGACCCGGGAAACTCGCGTTGCAACCCTGAAGGCAGACCTGCGCGGCGCGCAGGTCGAGTTGGAGCAATCCCAGGTGAAGGCTCCGGTGAGTGGGCAGATCCTCGACATCCACGCCTATCCGGGCGAGCGCGTCGGCCCCGACGGAATCGTCGAGCTCGGACGAACGGACTTGATGTATGCGATCGCCGAAGTCTACGAGACCGACATCGTCAACGTGCGAGTCGGGCAAAAGGCGACCGTCAAGAGCCCGGCGCTGGCGCAGGACATCCACGGAACGGTGGATCGGATCGGACTGAAGATCGGCAAGAAGGACGTGCTCGACACCGATCCGGTCGCGCAAACCGACGCCCGCGTCGTCGAAGTGGACATCCGGATCGATGATTCCGCCGCCGTGTCCAACCTGACCAATCTACGGGTCGACGTGATCATCGGCCGCTGATCGCCCAAGCCCTCGCGCAGACTCGTATGAGCGCCCTCCGACTCGCCTGGCTGCAGCTCACACGCGAGAAGCTGAGACTCCTCGTCGCCGTGTCCGGGGTGGCGTTCGCCGTCATCCTCATCTTCATGCAGCTCGGCTTTCAAGAGGCTCTCTTCAAGAGCTCGACCCGCTTCCACGGGCAGCTGAACGGCGATCTCTTTCTGATCAACCCCACTCAGGACATGATCGCACAACCCAAGCAGTTTTCCCGACGGCGGCTTTACCAAGCACTCGCCTTCGAAGGCGTCCGGGAGATCGCGGCGGTCTACATCGGGCTCGCCGTTTGGAAGAACCCGGTATCGCGCGCGACTCGAACCATCTTCATCGTCGGAATCGATCCGAGCGAAGACGCACTCTCCATACCCGGCGTCATGCGCCAGGCCGACGTGATTCGCCAACCCGATGTGGTTCTCTACGACCGGCTGTCGAGACCCGAGTTCGGACCGATCGGCGAATTGGTCGATCAAGGCCAGGTCGTATCGACCGAGGTCGCCAACCGTCGGGTGACGGTCGGCGGACTGTTCGAGATGGGGACTTCGTTCGGAGTGGACGGTACGGTCATCACGAGCGACCTGAACTTCCTGCGTATCTTCGAGCTGCACCCGCCCGGACTGATCGGCATCGGCGTCATCCAACTCGATCCGGGCGTCGACCCAAGAAGCATCGCCGGAGCGATGCGGGAGAGCTTTCCGAGCGACGTCATCGTCCTCACCAAACGCGAGTTTGTCGAACGCGAGCAACTCTACTGGGAAACCAGCACTCCGATCGGCTACGTCTTCCGCTTCGGCGTCGTCATGGGGCTCGTCGTCGGCGCGATCATCGTTTACCAGATCCTCTTCGCAGACGTCTCCGACCACCTCGCGGAGTACGCGACCCTCAAGGCGATGGGCTATCCCAACTCGTACCTGTTCTCGATCGTCCTCAGCGAAGCCGTGGTGCTCGCCTGGCTCGGCTTCCTACCGGGATTCGCGATCTGCCTGGGCCTCTATCGCCTCGCCGGCGAGGCGACCCGCCTGCCACTCGAAATGAGCCCGACCATCGTCGCCTTCGTCCTCGCCCTGGCGGTCACGATGTGCGCGGTCTCGGGGATGATCGCGTTGCGCAAGATCCGCTCGGCCGACCCGGCCGAAGTCTTCTGACAAGGAGCAGGCCCCGATGAGCGAAGCGCCGATCTCGATCGAGCAAGTAAGCCACTACTTCGGCGAGGGATCCCTCCGTAAGCAAATTCTCTTCGACGTCTCCACCGAGATCGACAGCGGCGAGATCGTCATCCTGACCGGCCCGTCCGGCTCCGGGAAGACCACCTTGCTGACACTCATCGGCGCGCTGCGCTCGGTCCAGGAGGGGTCGGTTCGCATCCTCGGCCAGCAGCTCGAGGGCGCCGCTGCGGACACGGTCAACCAAGTACGCAAGGGGATCGGCTACATATTCCAGGCTCACAATCTGCTGACCTCGTTGACCGCGGAGCAGAACGTGCAGATGTCGTTGCATCTTCACGACAACCTCACTCGACAGGAGATGAGATCCCGGGCGACGGAGATGCTCGAGGCGGTCGGTCTCGCCGAACGCGTTCACCACTACCCCGGCGAGCTATCGGGAGGGCAGAAACAGCGCGTGGCGATCGCTCGCGCCCTCGCCAGCCGGCCGCGCATCATTCTCGCCGACGAACCCACCGCCTCGCTCGACAAGGAATCCGGGCGTGACGTCGTCACCCTGATGCACGATCTCGCCAAGCGCAACGGCGTCACCGTCGTCCTGGTCACCCACGACAATCGCATCCTCGACGTCGCCGACCGCATCGTCCACCTCGAGGACGGGCGACTCTGCTCCTTCACCAGTGCTGTCACGTCGAACACGCAACACATGATGGAGCTCCTGACACAACAGAACCGCAAAGGGGAGGTGCTGCGTCACGTCGAGAGCCTGTCGATCGACGAGTTCACGACCCTGCTGAAAACGACGACCGAGGAGTGCCAGGACTTCCTGAGGGTCGTCGACCTGAGCCAAAGCGAAGCGTTCGAAAGTATGCTCGAGCAGACCCTGGAGGCCTTCACCATCAAGATCGGCGAAATGCTACAGGCCGAGAGGGTGTCGTTGTTCTTGGTCGATCGCGAGCACGAGCAGCTCTACTCGAAAATTGCACAACGCGAGGGAGAGGAGGCTCTGGAAATCCGCATCCCGATCGACTCCGGGATCGCCGGCCGGGTCGCGACCCTCGGGCGAACCATGAACGTACCCGACGCCTACGCCGAACCACTCTTCAACCGCGAGGTCGACGACCACACCGGCTACCGAACCCGATCGATCCTGGCCGTGCCGCTGGCGGGCTCCGACGGATCGGTGGTAGCGGTCGCGCAACTCCTAAACCGCAAGGACGGCGCCCCCTTCGACGCGACCGACGAGAGACGCCTCGTCGAGCTCGGCGGATCTCTTGGGGTCGTTCTCGAAAGCTGGTCGCGGATGGAGCGAGCCCGCACCCCGAAGGCCGAGCGCGCCGCCTGTCGCCGGCGCGGGCTACTCGCCGCCGCCCGCCCCGGACTGGCCGCGCGCCCGCAGCAGCATGCCGAGAAAGTCATTGGCGAATGCGGGCTCGTAGGCCACTTCGGGAGCATCGCGCACCCGTTGGTCGAGCCACTCGGCATCGTCTCCAACCAAAATCCGCCACTTGCCGGCGCGGACCCCGTCGAGAATGATCGTCGCGGCGCCAGCCGCCGACAGCGGAGCGTGCTTCTCGAACTCTTCCTGCTGGCGAGCCACCATCTGTTTCACTTCGTCATCGCTGCGGCCGTCGGTGGAAAAGCCGAGCTGCTCGAATCGCTGGCGAGCCGCCTCGACATCCTTCGGACTCATGTCCTGAACCGCCGGGCGCCCGAGAATGCGCGCCGAATTGTGGACGATCGACGTGCCGACGTGCCCCGGCATGACGACCGCCGCCTTGACGTGAGGTGCGTTGATCC
>JANQHZ010000203.1 GCA_028282445.1 Candidatus Binatia bacterium
TACACGATTCGTTTGTTACCCGTGTCGGCGACGTAAACCCGTCCGTCGCCGGCGACCGCTACAGCGCGCGGCCCCCAAAAGCTCTGGTCGGTGGCGTTCCAAGCCTGGATGAAGTTGCCGTTGGCGTCGAACTTCTGGATGCGATGATTCCACGTGTCCGCGACGTAGACCGCGCCGTCGGGTCCAATGGCGATGCCGTGCGGATCTTTGAACTTGCCTTCCTCGCTGCCCTGGCCGCCCCAACTCGCCAGGAAGTTGCCGTCGGGTCCGAGCTTCTGAACGCGATGATTGGCTTTGTCGACGACGTAGAGGTTGCCCTGCGCGTCGAACGCCATTGCGCGCGGCTCGTTGAAGCGCTCGCGCCCGCTGCCCTCGCTGCCGTAGGTGGCAACGACTTCCATTGGTCCCGGCGGCCTGCCGTAGTTGCGAGCCGGCGGCGGCGGATTGACCTCGAGCGCGGCGTAGGTGTTCTTGCCGGGCTCCGGGTTCTTGCGGATGTACATGATGGCGTCGCTCGAACCGAGCGGGCTCCAGGCGTCGCGGTAGATCAGCCACCGGAAGAACTCGGGAAAGGTCGGTTTCGTGCCGAGCTGAAACGGGGGCTCCCACCAGCCGCGGACCTGGAAGGGAACCTTGTCGTAGACTTCCAGCAGCGCCTTGTCGTGCATCTTGCCGAGCTTCTTGTCGACGATCAGAACCGGGTGGTCGATCTTGCGCAGATTGGCCGCCCAGTTGACCGGATAGTGCCGCACGTACCAGCTGAACGGCCAAGTCGCATCGCCGGAGATCGCAAGGCGAGTCTTCTCACCGGTGCCGATTTGTTCGCCGATCTTCTCGATGCGCGGCATGATGTCGTCGGTAACATCGTACGTCGACTGGACGTAGGACAGCATCGTTTCGCGGCGTTGGTCTTTGGATTGGTCGGTACGCGGGGCGTCGTAGAGGAAGTTGGCGGTGATCAGCGACCACACGGTGAGGGCGCCGACGACCGAAACCGGAAGGGCGATCGCCGGTTTTGTGAGCGAACCGCGCTCGATCAAGCGTCCGAAGAAGCGCGCTGCGATCACCGTCGTAGGCAACAGCTGCGGGATGAGCAGCCATGGGACCTTCTCCTGTGCCCAAGAGTAGATCGCGAGCGTCCCGATCGACCAGATCACGGCGAAGCGCGTAAACCGGTCGGGGCTCGGTCGTTGCATGAAGGCCGCCACGATCGCGATCAGGGACGGGATGAAGATCAGCGTTTCGTAGAGGAACAGCTCCGGCAGATAATAGTACCACGGTCCGCCGATCCGCTTTACCTTTTGCTGGCCCCACCAGTACTTGATCGCCTCATCGACGCCGAGCCAGTTCTCCGGGTGGTAGCCAAACGAGGTATAGAACACCACCCAGATCGTGCAGAAGATCACCAGCGAGGTGACGATCGGCATCCAGCTGCTCTTGAGGAACTCGCCGATCTCTCCCATGACCTCGCCGAACTTCTGCTCGCCGCGCGGCACCGACCACAGCATCATGCCGAGGAGTGAGCCGAGGAAGATCGGGCTGGTCAGGTACATGTCCTCCTTGTTGGCGAAGGCGAGCGCCAGGAAGACGGAGCTGAGGTAGAGCATGGTGGGCTTGCGCGTATCGCCGAAGCGAAACGCGAAGTACACGGCGGCCATGTTGAGCGCGGCCAGATAGATGTCGTGCCGTACGAAGCGCGTGAAGTAGGTCCACGTCGGCGAAAACACCATCAATCCAAGGAAGCACAGCGCTCCCCAGCGGCCGAGATAGCGTCGCATCGGCCAGGCCATCGCCATCAGCCCGAAGCCGAAAAGCACCGCGCTCAGGCGACCGGTGAAGTCGTTGTCGCCGAAGATGAGCATCACCAAGGCGGACGAGAAGTACAGCACCGGCCCGTGATAGACCGGATCGTAGCTGTAGCTTGACATCCCCTCCTTGAGGATCTTCCACGAGAACACGGCGTGAATCGATTCGTCGTGGTGGTACGGCCGGACGCCGAGCTCGTAGAATCTGAGCCCGATGCCGATCGCGAAGAGGACCAGAAAGATCCACTTTTCGACGCTCAGGCCGCCGATTGACTCTCGGTCGAGAGCCGAAGGAGCGGCGGCGGGGGTGGGCTGGATGGGCTTCTCTGTCGCGTCGCTTTCAGTCGTCATATAGCCTGTCCGGTCGGGCGCGAAAAATGGGCGCCAAATCCCAAATCCCTATCGGCGGCTCTGCTGCCTGTCAACGTTCGGGATCGGCCCCGCGCCGGCTCCTGCCGAGGTCAGAATCCCTCTTCGAACACGTACTCCCACTGGGTGTGCGGTACCTTTTTCCCGTCTTTTCCGGCCAGCCGGAAGTAGAAGACCCAGCCTCCTACGATGTCGCACGTCTTCACCGCGATTCGGTTGCGGCCCTCGCGCAGGTCGATGCTGCCGTTGGCGGTGTCGACCCAGGTTTGGAAGGGGTTGTCCTCGTCGCGGAGCTCGATTCTCTCACCGTTGACCCAGATCTCGCCGGCGTCGTCGAAGCCCGCGAAGACGTCCACGGTCTGCGGGTACTCGCTGTACACGAAGTTGATCGCCCAGGCGCAGGCATCGTCGGTTTCCTCCCCGTACAAGTGGTCGAGAAGGTTCTGCGCCAGGCGGAGCTGGTAACGCTGCCAGGGGCGTCCGCCGGGGGCAGTGGCCGGTGGCGATGCGGGATCGAACTCCGGCGGCGGTGGAGTTTCCGCCGACGGGTAGGGCCCGGCGACCATCCAAGCGTGAATGAAGTCCTTGGGCTCGCGGACTTCGGTCAGCAAGAAGGCCGACGATCCATCCGGGGCTTGGACCTTTTCGAGCACCTCGTAGTCGGCGAAGTAGAGCAAATCCTGCGGAACGGCCGCGAATAGCAGGCGGTCTCCTCGGTAGTTCTTCAGCTCGCTCGGGGTGGCGCGATCCATCTTCGCGGGCATCTCGAACGGTGGCGGTTGGTCGGACGGTGGTTGCTGCAGGCCCGCGAACAGTCGAAGGAAGATCTCCGGTTGGTTGCTCAGGCTGGTCGACAGCAGAAAGCGATCGTAGTCGTCGTAGTGGTCGAGGAAATAGTCGACCACTTGCTCGTGCCCGTACTGGAAGCCGATGTAGTGCCGGGCGGTATAGAGCGGGTAGGTCTCGGAGTAGAGCCTCCAGTACTGGATCGTTTGGGCCGCGAGCACGATCGCGAGTCCGGCGAGGGCAGTCGCCGACAGGACGCCGGCGCGCAACTTCTTGGAGCCCAGAGCTGGAATCCGTCGCCACAGCCAATCGCAGCCGAAGGCGGCGAGTAAGCAGAACGCCGGTGCCCCGATGATCGCGCGCGACGCACTCGGGATCTCTCGTCGAATGAAGGCGGCGGCGAGCGGATAGAGCGCCAGCCACACCAGGACGAGGCCCTTTTTACGTGACGGCTCGACGACGACCGCGACCAGTCCGATCAACAGCAGCGGTGCCATCGCCGAGTACAGTTCGCCGTGTCCTTGTACGGCATGGCGCAGGATCCGGTCGCCGCGATGGAAGAGAAAGGAGGGCGAGTAGAAATGGGTGTAGTTCGCTCCCAGTTGAGCCGCTATGTCCGTGATCCCCATGTCGGCGGTGACGAAGGTCGTACCGCGCAGGTAGCGACTGGAGCGGTCTTGGTTGGAGAGATCGAAGACTACGGTGGGGAGGGCTACCGCGAGCAGTAGCGCGCCGCCGACGATCGACTCGCGTCTTCGCTGCCAGAGCTCGCGGCGGAAAAGCCATGCGAAGGTTGCGACGAAGAGCGGCACGAACAGCTTGGCCGGCACGTAGGTGTAGAGGCTCGCACCGAGCGCTAGCGCCGCCCAACTCAGGGAGCGGCGGCCGTTGGCGAAGGCGACTAGACCGACGGCGCCGATTGTGAACAGGGCGGGGAAGCTGATCAGCTCGAAGGCGATGCGACTGAAGTGCAGGTGCCACGGGATGATTGCGAGAAAGAGCGCGGCGAATAGCCCTGCGACGTTTCCCGCGATGGCTCTCCCCAGGAAGAAGATTGCGACTACCGCGATCGTGCCGAAGGCCGCAGCGGTGGCCCGGGCTGCGAATGGGCCGGGCCCGAACAGGGCGACCGGAATCGCTGCGGCATAGATGAAGACCGGGTTCTTGTAACTGGTGTCGAACGACCAGATGTACAGCGGCCACTCGGCGCCGCTTTCATCGCGGCCGGTCCTCAGAATCGACGCCGTGTTGTAGATGTTGCCGGCTTCGTCGCAGTAGAACCCGCTCGGTAGCTGCTCCAATTGAACGAAACGGAGGCCGACTCCGATCGCAACGATCAGCGCGAGTGCGACGGCTACGACGGCCGGGGACGGCCGCAGGACCGGCACTGGGCTTGTCTCGTTCGGCGGCGGGTCGTCGTGTGGCGCTCCGGGCGCCGCCGCCTTGGGCCCTTGCCGGCGCTGACGCCACGCCGCAAAGGCGGTGATCGCCGCCATCGCGGTGACCAGTGCCAGCCAGGGGAGTGCCTTGCCGACGGGTACCTTCGCAGGGCGTGGCTCGAGTCCCTCGCTGCCGGCGCCGCGCGGACGCGCCGTGTAGAAGCGTGGTTGATCGTAAGCGTCTACGTGTTTTTCGACCTCGAGCGGTCCGAATTTCTGCTCGAGCCTGGGGAGGACGGCTTCGCTGCCGTCCATGATGACGAAGCGGCTGCGCTGTCCGACGATGCTTTGGTCGGCGAGGAATGCCGGGATGTCGTCGACGTCTTCGCGGGCGAAGGAGCCGGCGAGGAAGCTGATCGTACCGTGGTAGATCGAGACGAGGTTCCGCTGATCGAACAGATATGTCTTGGTGCCGCGACCTTGCTCGCGAATCCACTCCGAGATGTCCCGCATCGGCGAGTGCCGGTGATTCGGCGCGTAGTCCCGGAAATAGGAATCGACGTTGATTGCGAGGAGCGCTGCGACGAGAGCGGCGGCGACATAGGCCGCGCGAGCGCGTGGTCGATTCGGCGGGCGAAACAAAGCGACGATCGTTTGCGAGGTGCGCACGACGCCGGCGGCGATCGCGATCGCCGCGAACGGCACGACTCCGCTCATGCGCGGATAGAATGGCGTGTCGATGGTCAGTGCGCCGCCCAGGATGAGCGGCGGTAGGATCCACAGCACGCAGAGCCAGCCGAGCGGACTTCCGGCCCAGCCGACGAGCCCGCCGAGGCCGACCAACATGAGCGCGCGGCCGAGGACATCCAGCATCGGGGCCTGGTATCCGTACTGAACGGAGGTGTCGGCCGCGAAGTGAAATATCGACAAGGCCTGGCGAAGCTGGATCTGAAACATCTCGGCCAGCGAGCTCGTGCCGTAGCCATGAGCCAAATGGGTGCGCGACTCCGGGTTGAAGAGGCTCGTTTCCTGTGTCCGTCCCCACAGCTCGTCGAGGTGATCGGCGAAATGGGCAAACAACGGCGCGGCGAGCGCGAGGGCGATGACCGTGACCAGGCCGAGCTCCCAAACATAGCGCTGTCGTTGTCCACGCGGCGCACGGGCGGCGAAGAAGAAAGTAGTCGCGGCGATCAGCAGCGGAACGAGCCGTGAGGCGTAGTAGGTGTGGACGCTGAAACCGAGCGCGATACCGCACCAGATGGCCGAGCTGGCGCGGCGATCTTGCCACAGACGAATCATCAACCAGAGAGCGAGCAGGGTGAGGAAGGGGGTGTCGACGTAGTGGTAGCCGCTGCGTGCGAGATGGATGAAGTAGCGCTGACCGGCCAGAACGAGGCCGGACAGCAACGCCAGCCGCGTGTCGGCCAGTCGCCGAACGATGGAGAACAGCAAGAACACCGATGCGGTAGCGAGCAGGGCGCTGGCCATGCGCAGGCCGAGCAGGTTGGGGCCGAAGAGGAGGAAACCGAGCGCGGTGGGCCCGGCGTGCAGGATGGGCAGGCCGAACCAGCTGGTCGAGAACAGGCCCCGGTCGGGTTCCTCGAGTAGTCGCAGAGCATCGAGCGCGGTTTCGGCCTCGTCGCCGTGCACCTCGGGGGGTATCGTGGTTAGCTGGACGAAGAACATCCCCAAGCATGCGAAGGCCAGGATCGCGAGCGCGCGGTAGTCGAAGCGGTCGTAGCGCTGGGTCGGGGGTGCCGTGATTGCGGCTGCGGCTCCGCTGAATGCCGCAAGAGCCAGCGCCCACGGCAGGTGCTGGATCCATAGCGCCGAGTCGCTGGCGACCGCGTAGGTGGATCCCATGCAGAGGAGCACGCCGAGCGCGATCGCGATGCGGATGGGCAGCGGCCAAACGATCGGCGCGGGATCGTGCACCTGCCTGGGTGGCGGCTGCTGCAGGCGTTCGGCCCAAGCGACCAGTCCAATCGCCAAGGCGATTGCGGCCGTGGCCGGAACTGTCGCCGTCGTGCAGGTCGCGACGACACCCAGCGCGACGGCGATCCCCACCGTCCGAAGGAGCACCGGATTGGCGGCGGTTTCGGCTCGACTCGGATCGTTCATGCCGGGTGTTGCAGGAGCCGGGCCGGATGGTTCGGCGCGCCAAGAAGAGGCCCAACGGAAGGCTCAGGTGCGCTGGGGGTGGTCGTCATTCCGGCTGTCGATCCTCGATGCGAAGTAGGTGGCTGGCTATGGTCGGCCGTGCCCGGATCGGGGCGACCGGCATGCTTACATCCGAGGTTGCGGTGGGCAACCTTCGGCACGCGGACCTCGCGGTTCGGAGCAGTTCCAAGCCAACAACCCGTTCCCTGGAAAAGTGGGGTGCATATTCTCTCTTCCGGGCATTCCACTTTCCCACTGCGCCGCGTTTGCCTGGTGGGACGGTCGTCCGATTCGTGCTATCAATGAGGATTTTGCAACGTTGGCGACTACCGACCCGGCATGATTCCCGCTAAAACCATCCACCAGTGGGCGACCCAGCTGCCGCCCAGCTACGCCGGGGGCGGGGTCATCCTCGCGGGCGTAGCGCTTGCGTGCTTGATCGCCGTGCTGCGGGCTCGCAGCCAGCTTGCGGGCGCACTGCCGCTGCTCGCTTTCCTCGCGCTGGCGACAATTTACTCCTGTGCTTGGGTCGACGCACCGTATGCGTCGCTCGCACTCGGGGGCGGGGCCGTCGCCTGTTTGTCGGTGCATCTTTGGTTGGCGCGAAGCGACGAAGACGCGGCCCCATCCGCTCCTTCTCGGGCTGTCGCCGTGTCCACGGCGGGAGAGTTCTCGCCGAGTATCGAGGATCCGTTTCGCCCGATGGAAATCGAGCCGGCCGACAAGCCGCTCGAAGGTGTGTCACCGGTGGCACCGTCGCTTCCGCTACGGCTTGCTCTATTCGCCGGGTTCGTGGTTACGAGCGTACTTCTCTTCGACGATCTGGCGGGATACGCCGGGACCTTGCTGGCATGGGAAAGCCCGGTCGTACAGCACGGCTTCGTCGCAGCCTTCGACGAAGGCATCGGCTTCTGGCGATTCCTGGCCGATCGTTTCCTCTGGGACGACGGCGTATTGAGCGCCGGTCATACCAGCCTTTTCTTCGGTCCCCCGACCTACGCGTTGTTTGCGGGAGTCTCGGCAACCACCTGGACGTTGCGACTCGTTCCAGCGGTTTCGACGTTGGCGGCGATGGCCGTTCTCTACTCGTTGGTTCGACGGTACTTCGATGTTGTTACCGCGACCGCCGCAGCGATCCTCTTCGGCCTCAACACGCCGGTGCTGTTGTACGGCCGCTACGGAAGCTCGATTGCGGGAACTCTGCTCGCGGTGCTGCTGGCGATCTACGCTACGTGGTATTTCCTCGAACGCGGCCGCGGTGTCCTGGGGCGGGCGCTCCTCTGCGGTGCGGCGCTCTTTGTCGCAACCTTACAGTATGCGCCGGCTCGGCTAGCGGTCGTATTCCTATTGGGGCTGATTCCGTTCGCTCTACTGGTCGAACGCCGAGGCACCTCCCGTCGCTGGGCCGGCGCCGTTCTGGTCGCATTGGTGGCCGTCGGGGTCTGGACGTTCCAGGTGCACAACGGTCGACAAGACTACTTTCTTCACGGTCGGGGCGAGCAGGTCTTCGGGATGTTTCGCCACCCGAACACGATCCCCGCGTTGGTCGGGACGGATCGGAAATTCTCGACCGGCAAAATGGACCGCTCGCAGAAGCTCGAAGTCGTTCGAATGGTCTTGCAGAAGACCAGCCAGGAGCTGATCGAGTTCGTGACGCCGCAAGCGCTTCAACGAGGTCGAGGGCTCGTGGTCGAATACGACCCGCCGGCGCTGACGTTGTACTTCGCACCAGTCGCCGTTTTCGCGTTGCTCGGACTTGCCCGCTCGCTGACCTTCTGGCGTAGCTGGCGCTACTCGGCGCCGCTCTTGTTCGCGGTGGCCTATTCCACGGTTCTGCTTTTCACCAACCGCATCGACTCCCATCGCGGCGTCCTGCTGGTGATTCCTCTCGCGATTTGGTTCGGGCTTGGGATCCGCGAGGTCGGAAGCGTCGGGCGGCGGCTACGGCTACCGACCGCGTTGCTGGCGGCATTGGCGCTCGCTTTCGCAGCGTCTGCGGTCTACGCGGATGTCCACATCCGTTACCCGCGCGAGCGTGGGTTGGGGCGGGTGCTCGAGTCGCTGGTTGCGGAGGTCGAAAGCATACCCGGTCCGGTTGGGATGTGGGTTGCCCGCGATCATCGCGAGGTGGCGTGGCTCGGGCTTCGCATGCTGGATTCCCGGTTGCATCGCGACGGGCCGGCCGGTCGTATCCTTCCGCAGGCGCTCACCGATGGTTTGCGCGGAGACAAGGGCGGACCGCGTAGTATCGCGATTCGCCAGGCGAAACGTCGGGCGCGTCGGGCCACCCTGCTGCTCGGTCCGCGCACCATGTTCCTCGAGGCGGCGCAGCGCCTGCAGTCGGAGGGATTCCGGGTCGCGGAGAGGAACGCGGCCGGATACCGCTACTATCGGATCGACGGGGGCGCGCGGCGCACGGGCGTATCGGACAGCGAGCTGCCGCCGGCCACGGAGATTGCGGCTCCACCCACGCCGGTGCCCTTGGTGCTGAGCAAGGGGCCGCGCATATATCTCTCCGATCTCCAGCCGCACGATGTCGAGTATGGTTTTGCCGAGCCCGTGATGGACAAGACCTGGCAGGGGCGACCGGTCCAAATGGGTGGTGTCGATTATCCCAAGGCGATCGGGACACACGCTTGGACGGTCATGCGCTTCAAGGTCCCGAAAGGGGCAATCGCTCTGCAGGCCGTTGTCGGGGTGTCGGATCGGGTGCGCTCCTGCGATGCGACGAGTGTCCAGTTCGAGGTCCTCGACTCCCGGGGAAGGATGCTGTGGGAGAGCGACGTCTTCGACTTCGCTTCCAAACCTGAGGCGATCGAGATCCCGATCGTCAATCAGACGGAAATCACACTTCTCACCAGCGAGGCGGCCGACGGACGGGATTGCGACCACGCAAACTGGGGAAGCGCGGCTTTTCTCTTCCGGGATGACGCTTCGCTCGAAGATTTTCGGGTGCACCGGGGGCAGGCGGGACAGTAGGCGGACCGTTTTGGTTCAACGATTATGCGGTGGGCGGACTTGCATGGCGAGCCGCGCGACCGCTAGCTTTGCGCAGGATGGAGGATGGAGTGAGCACGGCATCAGTCAATGCGGATACTCTCGAGCGATTGGTTCCGGACCAACTGCCGGGCGACGACATTACTCGCGCGACGCTCGAGCTGCACCTCGAACGGTATCGATTCGCGGCCGACCACCTCCAATCCGGGGCGACGCTCGATATCGCTTGCGGAGTCGGCTACGGATCGAGGCTGCTCGCCGACCTGCGCCCCGACGACATGCGGGTGCTCGGCGTCGACCTCTCGCCGGAGGCAGTACGCTACGCGGAGGAACGATATGGAGAGGAAAGAGTGTCGTTCGTCTGCCACGACGCCATGACGTTCCGCAGCAACGAGCCCTTCGACAACATCGTTTCCCTCGAGACGATCGAGCATCTGCCGGATCCGGCGGGGTTCGTCGACAATCTTCTCACCATGCTGCGCCCCGGGGGCGTCTTCGTGGCGTCGGTCCCTACCACTCCTTCGGTGGACGCCAACCCTCACCATCTGCATGACTTCACGCGGCGCCGCCTCGATGGGCTGGTGGCGGGCCGCGGCATGACCGAGATTGCGTCGCTGCCGCAGGTGCACGCGTTCAGCTTGGGGTCGGTAATGTCGGGAGAGGATTCTCGAAGCAAGAATGTGCGTCCGAATCTAGCGCTCTACTACCTGCAGCATCCGTCTGCGTTGGTGAAGCGATTGGTCAGCACGCTTCGTTTCGGGTTCACCAATCGCTACGTCACCGTAGCTTGGCGCTCACCCCAATGATCGGTTTCTCGGGCGGACCTCCGTCCCTGTCGAGCTTGCGGAGCCGCCGATGAGCCATCGTCCGCTCGTGGTCATTCCGGCTTTCAACGAGGAGTCCCGCCTGCCGGCGGTTCTCAGCCAGATCGCCGAATCGGATCTGGACGTCGATGTCCTCGTCGTCGACGACGGCTCGAGCGACGCAACCGCGGACGGCGTTCTCGCGGCCGGTGCCTTGTTGGTGCGCCATCCGTACAACCTCGGTTACGGCAGTGCCCTGCAGACCGGTTACAAGTACGCCCTCCGTCACGGGTACCCGTTCGTCGTTCAGATGGATGCGGACGGCCAGCATCTCGCGGACGAGGTCAAGACCCTATTGGGGCCGGTGATGGCCGACGAGGCGGATGTCGTCGTCGGGTCGCGCTTCCTGGAGACCGGCGGCTACAAGATGGAGCCGCTGAAGAAGATCGGCAGCGAGTTCTTCCGAGCATTGGCGCGGCTCTCGGGTCTGCTGGTGACCGATCCGACGTCCGGATTTCAGGCTCTGAATCGTCGTGTCATGACGCTCTACTCCGGCGACTTCTATCCCCGAGATTTTCCGGATGTCGACGTGCTGTTGACCGCGCACCGTTCCGGCCTGCGAGTCGTCGAGCGCCCGGTGAAGATGGTCGAGGGCGAACGCGCCTCGTCGCTGCACTCGGGGCTGAAGCCGATCTACTATGTGTACCGAACTCTTCTCGCGGTGTGGGTCGCTTCGAGTGTGCGCCCCGAGACGCGACAGGTTTGAGGTCGATCGTGTCGGTCGAAGAGTTGCGCGAGCTGTTCATGTCGGCGCCCGAGTCGATGGCGACACGGGCCCTGGCAGCGATCATGGGGCTGGCAGTGATCGCGGTCATCTTGTGGCTCGTACGGACCCGCCGCCTGCGCGAGGAGTTTACACCGATTTGGGTGTTCGGTGCCCTCGGGCTTGCCGTGGTCAGCCTGAGCTTCGGCACGCTGCGCTGGCTGACTGCCCTGATTGGGGCTTGGACACTCAGCGCCACCATCTTCTTTCTCGCTCTATCGTTCTTGGGAGTGGTGTGCTTGGCGTACGCGGTGCGGCTGTCGAAGTTGGCGGTCGACGTAAAGAACCTCTCGCAGGAGGTTGCGTTGTTGCGCTCGCAGCTGGACGACCGGCCGCGCGCCGTCTCGGACGACTGAAGCCGGTGCCTGGCGCTTTGGGGTGGCCCCGCAGGCTGCCTCGGGCGCTGGATACTGCACACGAAGACGATTCCATGATCCGATCAAGCGAGCGATTCGATCGCCTGGAGCACGTCACGCTTTGCCTGACAGATTCGGTTGAGGTTGCGCTCGTGGACTGCCGTCATGGCCGCGTTGCGTAGCATTGGACCGACCGTCGCCGCCCTGGCCGGGATCGCGCTGGCCGGCTACGCGCAGCTTCTTCTCCTCGAACCGGCGTCCGGCAGCGCGGCCGCGTGGATGCTGCTGCTCGGAGCGGTCGCCGCGGCGCTCGCGATTTCGATCGGCGTAGGCTCGCTCGGCCCGGCCGCCTACGCAGAAGTACCGCGGTCGCTCGAGGCGGTTGGGGTGACTGCGTTGCTCGGGCTGGCGGTGTGGATCCGCATTGCCGAGTTCGATCGGATTCCAGCGGGTATGAACCACGATGCTGCGTGGAATGGGATGTATGGCACCGCAATCCGGCTGGGCGCGGACTTCACCCCCTATGTCGCGGCCGCATGGGGACGTGAAACACTTTTCATGTATCTCATCGCACCGTTTCAGTCTTGGCTCGGCACGACCCCTGCCGCTGTCCAGGCCGCGTCGATCGCCGCGGGGCTGGCCGCGACGATTCCGGTCTATCTTTTCGCGCGCGAGCTCTCCGGTCGGGTCGCCGCCTTCGCTGCGCTCGGGTTCTTCGCGGTTTCGGGCTGGCACTGGGTATTTAGCCAAGTCGGCTGGCGTTGTGTCACCGTACCGCCCTTCGAAACCATGGCCCTGTACTTCCTGTATCGAGCGCTTCGTCGCGGTGAGATTTGGCCCTGGTTGTTCGCCGGCGTGTTTGCGGGGGCATCGGTCTACACGTACAACGCGGCGCGCATCGTCCCGGCGATGATCGGGACGCTGGCTCTTTGCCACCTCGCTTTCGAACGACGACAGTGGCGTGCGGTTCTGCTCGGGGGAACGCTGGCGGCCGCTTCCTTCTTCGCGGTCGCGAGCTCGATGTTGTGGTACGCGGTCAACAACTGGGTGAAGTTCCAAGGCCGCGCGGCACACCTGCTCGACGCCAGTCAACGCGAGGCAGGGGTTTGGGACAACCTTCCGAATGCGCTGTGGATG
>JANQHZ010000218.1 GCA_028282445.1 Candidatus Binatia bacterium
CGAGTGCTTCCATCGCTCGTTCTTCCATCCCGATACCTTCGAAGGACTGCGTCGCTTTCGCGAACGAGATCATCCCGATCGTCGCAAGGACGGTCCGGCAAAAACCCCGGGGATCGTGCGCGGATAAGCCGATCGCGCGGCGCGCGAAGCGGCCGCTGAGGCAGGGATCGTCTTAGGAGTCGGCGTCGCAGAGATTCAGCACCCGACTCCCACAGCTCACCAGCCGTTGCGGTGGGTGTAGCTTGATACCGGCAGTCGCTTCGCGGGCTTGAACGAGTCGCCTTTGTAGTAACCAACCGCGAGCATGGCTGCTTGCGTGAAGTTCTCGGGAAGATTGAGGAGCCCGGCGACGCGGTCGGCATTGCCCAAATGCAAGGTCGTCCAGGTGGCGCCCAGTCCTTTGGTTCGGGCGGCGAGCATGAACGACCAGGCCGCCGGCAGAATCGAGCCATAGGCAGAGGCCTGCATGATCTGCGGTTGCGACTCGTATCGTCCCATCAATCCAACGATCACCAGCGCCGGCATGCGGCCCATATGCTCGCCGTGCCATCGGAAGGTATCGTGGCTACGGCGAATCGCCGCGTGATCGGCTTGGTCGGCACCGGCCAACGCCTTGGCCTCGATATCGTCGATGTAAGGAAGGTTGATCTCCTGGTAGAGCGCTCCGATCGCTTCCTTGAGCGCGGGATCGTCGACGATCAGAAAGTGCGGCTGCCACTCCTCGCCGCCGATCGGTGCTTGCACCGCAATTGCGACGCACTCCTCCAGCGTTTCGTAGGGCACCGGTCGATCGAAATCGATGCGGCGCCTTACACCCTTGGTCGTCGTCAGGAGCTCGAGTGCGTCCATTTTTCTTCCTTTCCGCCCGGTACGGTTTGCAATCGAATCTTGCCCTCGGCCGGCGTGGCCCGCGAAGGGTTCTGTGGCATCCGTTCGACTTGAAACGGTGTATCGGAATCCTGTCAAGCGGCGTCAGCCGAGCTCGCTTCGTTTTCGGGGTTGTTGCTCTTTCGGGGCCTGGCTGTAGTCGCCGAACGGCCCGTCGCGCTTGATGACCGCGCCCTTGACGCCCTCGGTCGCGGCGACGCGGACGAACTCGCGGCCTTCGGGCGTGTTGCGCATGATTCCGTCGAGAATCGGTCCGAGGGTCTGGGTGCTCTGCAATCCCATGTTGTCGTAGGTCTGGTTGACGATGAGCTTCATCGAGACGAGCTGCGTGAGCGGAATCCCCGCCATCTTGGTAGCGAGCTTGTCGACTTCGGCGTCGAGGTTCTCGAGGGGATACGAGAAGTTGATGAGCTCGATCGCGGCAGCCTCCTTGCCGCTGATCCACTCGCCGGTCAGCGCGTAGTACTTCGCCTTGGCGAGCCCGAGCCGGTAGACCCACATACCGCTCAGGTGACAGCCCCAGACGCGGGAGTACGGCGTCCCAAAACGTGCATCGTCCGACGCGATCACGATGTCCGCGCAAAGGGCCATCTCCGATCCTCCGCCGACGCAGTAGCCGTGGACCTTGGCAATCGTCGGCTTCAGGCCCCGCCACAAGCCCATGAAGGTCGACATGTAGCTCGTGTACTGGTTGGTGACCATGTGTACGTCCATGCCGGGGTCGTAGCCGTCTTCCTGCAGCGCTCCGTAGTGCTCGAGGCCTCCCGAGAAGTCGAAGCCGCCGCAGAAGCTATCCCCCGCGCCCTCGAGAACGATGACGCGCACCTCCGGGTCGCGGTTTGCCTCGCGCAGCGCCGCGTCGAGCTCGTCAATCAGCTCGAGGCGGAGCGTGTTGTACTTCTCTGGACGGTTGAGCGTGACCGTGGCGATGCCGTCTGCGGCGGCGTACCTCACGAACTCTTGCGACATGGAAACCTCCTCTTTCTGGCGCTGGCTCTACGGTTGATGGAACGAGTACCTACCGATCGGTAAGCACTATACTTACCGATCGGTAGGTGTCAAGATGGAATCTCCGTTGATCCACGAATCGAGCGAGCACACGCGGGAGGGGGAGGACAGGCATGAGCACGGCAACCCGGGACCAGTTCATCGAAGCCGCTGGGCGGCAGTTTGCGGAAAAGGGGTTCTACGGCGCCAGTATCGCCGCCATCGCCGAGGAGCTCGGGCTCACCAAGCAGGCGTTGCTGCACCACTTCGGTAGCAAGGAGAAGCTCTACGGCGAAGTGCTGCAGAGAATCTCGACCAAGCTGATCGGCCACCTGGAGGAGCTGCAAGCGCCTGGTGAGAATCCGGCCGAGCAACTCGAGCGGGTTCTCCTGGGTTTCCACGAGGCGGCGATGGCCGACCCGGAAGACTCGCGACTGATCATGCGCGAGCTGCTCGACAACAAGCGTCGCGCCGAACGCGCCGAGGTCTGGTACCTGAAGCCGTTTCTCGACGCCTTGGTGGAGACCGTGCGGCGAACCGAGGGCCGCGCT
>JANQHZ010000288.1 GCA_028282445.1 Candidatus Binatia bacterium
GACCTCGGCGCCGAGGGCTGGGGCGACACTTTCGGCTGGGGCGGCGTCGCCGCTCTGGCATCGCTCATTCCGGGAGCGCCCGGCGCTCCACAGCCCGACATGGACAAGCCCTCGGTCGAGCTGCTCGCACCCACCAAGGGCACGTTGGTGTCGGGCAACTTCGGAGTCGAAGTTGCTGCCAACGACGATATCGGCGTCACCCGCGTCGAGCTCTTTCTGGACAATCGCAAGTACGCGAGCGAGACCAACCCGCCCTACTCTTTCGTCATCGACGCCGCGACCCTCAGCCCAGGCAAACACAAGCTTCGCGCCTACGCATTCGATGCCGCCGGCAAACGCAGCAACACCAGGAACGTGAAGATCCTGTCGACCCCCGGTGTCGGCTTGCTGATCAAGAAGGCCAAGGTCGTCGGCGACAAGATTCGCCTGACCGCCAGCTTCGCGCTCCCGGAAGGCCTAGCCTACGACCCAACGGTGGATACGGTCACGGTCGAGGTCGAAGCGAATGGCGAGACGGTCCTATCCGCCGTCGCCGAACCTGCCGACATGAAGGTGTCCGGCTCCGGGTCGAAAGCCAAGGCGATCGTATCGTCGGCAGTGCCGAACGAAGGCAAGGTGCAGGTAAAAACTTCGAGCAGCTCAAAGGGCCCCCCGATCTACAAGCTCAAGGTCAAGGCCCCCGACCTCGACCCGATGGCGCCCATCGACGACGTCGCCGTGGTGACGATCACGGTCGGCGAGACCGTCCTGTCACAACCCCTGAGCTTTCGCTCGAAGGGCGTAGCGCGTCTGGTTTACCCGTAGAGCTCGCGCGCCCGCCCACGCCGGTACTAGTTCAGCGCATCTCCAAGCACACGGACTCGCTCTCGCCTCGCCCGGCGGGCGCGCACGCATTGCGCCACGCGTCTCGAGGCCGCCCCATGCCGCGAGCTCACCACGAGCCCGAAGCGGCTAGATCCCTTCGTCGCAACCCGCAGGTCAGGTTGCGCACCGGACGATAGCCCACACAAGTCCGACGCCAACGCAGCAATCGGGGCATAATCCCCTGGAATCACTGCGTTTTTCGCGACCGTAAGCGAGAAATCTCTTTTTCGTTGCGCGAGTCGCACGGCACCTGCATCATCGAGTCTTGGGTGGCCGAACGGCCTGTCCTATACCGAAGGTCGTACGTCGCGACAGCGACGAGGCGGTAATTCATACCGCAATCCGATTCCTCGAAAGCGGCCGAAAGAGGAGTATAGGCAGCGAACGAGAGACATGACGCTACCGGGAGACAAGACGACGATGAAACGGCAACGGATCCAGTCCGCGGGGGAACGATAATGGGCACGGGATCGACGATTTTAGAGCTCGTGGCGTTGTTCGCCGTCGCACTGATGGTCTGCTGGCCCGCCCTGCGCCGCTACTTGCCGGCGCTCCAGGCCAAGGCCGCTGACGACGACGCGGTCGCGCCGCCGGCGCGCTTCGAACCGCGACGGGCGCGCGAGGAAGAAGCCGCGCGCGAGCCGGCCGCACCGTTGGTCGCGGCGTCCGTACCCGACGCGGTCTATGACGATGACGAGCCGGCCACCGGACCGACCGACTTTGCCACCGCCCTGGCCGAGGAAAGTGACGAGGGCGTCCTGCCTCTCGCCGAAGCACTGCTACGCGGCGAGCGGGTGGATACCGAGCCGCCTCGCCGCAACGGTACCGCCGCCCGCCCGGCAACCGACCACGAAATCAGACGACCGGCGACCGAGGAAAGCGCAGAGTCGTCCGTTGCCTCCAGCGAAGAGTCCAAGGACGATCCGCGCGAGCCGTTCAAAGTGCTGCTGGTCGACGGCCGGGACAAGTTCCGTACGGCGATGTTGCTCAAGCTCGCCCGCGCCGGTCACAGGGTATTCCCCGTCACCAAGGCGCGCGACGCGATGGACGTTTTCACGCGAGAAAAGTCCGACCTCATCCTGATCCACCGCGACGCCCTCATCGAAGTCGGACCCGACTTCGTTCGCCGCATCCGCGCCACTTCGCCGCACGCACCAATCCTCGTACACGGCGGCGCTCAGGGCGCCGGCGACGTCGGCCCCCTAAAGCACGGCAAGGACATCACCGTCGTCGCCAACGCCGGAGACGACGCCGAGCTGCTGGTCGACATGATCGACTGTTCGCTGGCGGCATCGCGCGCCATCCGGCGCGTGCGCGACGACCAGGAAGTTCGCGGCAAAATCCTCTCCGAGCTCTGCTTCAATCTGCGCTCGTCGCTCGACGTCATCTCGGGCTACACCGACATCCTCGCGGACGAGCCCGACCTGTCGCAGTTTAAGGAAATGCTCGAGCGAATGCGCGCCTCCACCACCGCCGCGACCGTTCACATGCAGAGTGCGGTCGACGTCGCGATGGACGTTCCCGACAGCGCTCGCAAGGAGCGCTTCGACCTCACCACCCTCCCCGAGAAAATCGAGCGGCTGGTCACGCGTCAGATCGGCACGCACCCGCTGCGGCTCACCACCACCGGCCCGGTCCAAGGGACCGCATTGTTCACCGACGGTGAGAAGCTGCTGGCGATCCTGTCCCACGTCATTACCGACGCCATCAAATTTACACCGACCGGCGAGATCAACATCGCCGTGAAATCCCTGCAGGACCATACCGATTTCGTCGTCACGGACGCAGGTCCCGGAATCAGTGCGGACGTACCGATGCCCTTTCCCGCCGCCCCACCTCCTGGCGGCGAGTCTGGTGCGACCTCCGGTGTTGGGCTGGCGATCGCCGAGCGGCTCAGTCGTTCGATCGGCGCCACACTGACGGGCACATGCGGCGAAGGCGGAGCAGCTGCCTTCACCATCAGCGTTCCGAGCAAACTGATGACGCCTTCCAGCGAGCAGGTATCGCGGACACTCCACTGAGTGCCCGCGATACCCGGCTCGACCTCCGGCAGCTCCCCGGACCGCTACTCCGGCTCGTCGTCGAACGCAGTCAGCGATAGCGGCTTGGACTCCTCGTAGCGCTCCTGCTCTTCCAACTCGGCGCCCTCGCCCTCTTCCACATCCGCGTCCTCTTCGCTCGCTTGTTCGCGCTCCACTTCGCGCGGATCGGCCACGATCAGCTTGTAGGACCGCTTGCGACGGCGCTCGATCACGACGTTCTCGACCACGTCGACGTTGCCCTGCTCCAGCGTTTCGAGAAACTCGTCCTCGTAGGTCACCTGCCCGAAGTCGATCGTCGTCATCAACCGCAACAACGGCTTCAGCCGTTCCATCGTCGGTGAGCGATCGTGCTCGAAGGTCTGGGTGAAGTACAACTGGCCTCTCGGTTTGAGAAGACCGATGACGTGCTCGAGCGCGCCGACCGGGCTCGGCAGGAGCATGAAGCTGGCGCTGAAGTAGATCGCGTCGTACGGACCGCCTTCGTGGTCGTACACCGACTGCAGCCGCGGCTCGATCCGGTCCGACAGCCCGGCTTCCGCCACCGCCGCCAGGCAAGCGTCCACATACGTCCGATCGATATCGACCCCGGTGACGTGGATATTCCTCGACATCAACGCATCGCGGTTGGCGAGCAGCGCCTGCCCGGTACCGATCCCGACGTCGAGAATCTGCGCACCATAGGGCACGCGGTCGATCACCTCGGCGTACCAAATCGCCGTCATCTTGGAGATCAATGCGTTGTAGATCGTCGAGCGCATCGCCTGAGACTAGAGACTGATGCCCCGCGAGTCGAGCGCAACCGACCGGGGAGCGAACCAGGGTTTAGGCGGAGGCAAGGATGAGGCTGAGGTCGGTCGGAATACATCGATTAACGGAATAGTAGTCGCGCAATGCGCGACCACCACCCTCAGCCTAAGCCTCCGCCCAAGCCTAAGCCTTCACCGTCAATTCAGTCTGGACGGGCTTCGAATTTGGCCGCACCCACCACCCAATCTCGACCGAGCTTGACTCGACCGCACCACAATCGCTAGCTGAGCGCAGATGAGAACGAAGTTCATACGACACTTCGCACTGCCGATCGCATTCGCAATGTTGACGCTGGGCGGGTGCGGCGACGACGACGGGGGCAGCTCGGAGGACCTACTGTCAGGCCTCGAGTGCGTCCGCCGCACCGATCTCGACGCCCTCATCGGGCCGAACCTCTACGACGCCTCGATCGAGCGCTACGAGCAACTCGATCGGGACAGCCCGCCCGATTCCGACGCCATCGTCTTCATCGGCAGCTCCAGCATTGTCTTCTGGAGCACACTCGCCGACGACATGGCGCCGCTGCCCGTCCTCAACCGAGGCTTCGGCGGCTCGGTCACCTCGCAAGCCGTCGGCTACGCCGACCGAATCGTCGTACCTTACCAACCGCGCGCCGTCGTGCTGTACGAAGGAGACAACGACATCGCATTCGGAATCAGTCCCGACTGTGTCCTCGAGGACTTCCGTCGCTTCGCGCAGGCCGTACCGGAAGTCCCGATCTACTTCCTGTCGATCAAACCGGCACCCTCGCGCGCCTCGTTGTGGTCGACCGCGGATTATACCAACCGGCTGATCGAGGCGCTCGCCGACACCGATTCGCGCCTGCACTACATCGACGTCGCCACGCCCCTCTTCGACGACAGCGGCGCGATTCGCGGCGAGCTCTTCCTCGGCGACGACCTACACATGAACGCCGGCGGCTACCGCGAATGGACCGCGGTCGTC
>JANQHZ010000292.1 GCA_028282445.1 Candidatus Binatia bacterium
GATCGTCCGGCGCGGCCAATCCACGTGCTGCGTAGATCTGGGGAATCTTGCGCTGCAGGAACCCCTCGCTAATCTCCAGCGTCCGTTCGCGAAACTCGCGACGACGGATCGTCGAGTAGATCGGCACGTCGACTCGATTGCCCACCGCGTCGGCAACCCGCAGCAGCGGCACCACACCGGCCGCGAGGTCCTCCGGTACGGCGAACAGTGCCAACGCCAAGTTGGGATCTTCGAAGTAACCTTTCAGCACCGGAAAGGAGTAGCGGCCGACGCGAACCGTCATCTCCTCGGCATCCGCACCGATGCGGAACACCGCCGCGCCCGAACCGCCGAGCCGGATATTGTGTTGGTCCGAAACGACCTGCGCACTCGGTGGGGTCCGGTCGACGTCTTGTTGAAACCGGCCCGCAGTCGGCATTTGACGGTCGAGAAGACGCCACCCGTAGGTCTCTGCGAGTACTTCGAGAACCGCTGGGCCCTGTGGGACGCCGAGGGCACCCAAGTCGGCCTCGACCGGAATACGCAGGGCGTCGACACCGCTGCCGAGCCAGCCATCCGACTCGAAGTTGCGCTCGGCCAGCGGAAATGTGCGGTCGGCAGCGACCAGTCGAATGTCAACTCGGCGAATCCCCGACCGCCCCGGCGCCCGCAAGTTGACTACCCACGATGCGTGACGACCCACCTGGCCGGAATCGCTTTCCAGATTGGCCTCCGGCAGCCCACCGTCGATCTTGAACCACCACACCAGTAGGCCACCGAGCAACCCGGCGCCCACCAACAACATTACGACGATTCGTCTCACCAAATTCCCAACGACGCAGCCAGCATCGGACGCTTCCCGAAGCCCCGAGAACTGTCAAGCCCGCCGCGGAAGAGCTGGGTGACCTGTCGGCGATGCAATAGAGCGCCACGCTGCTCGCCAGTCCGACGTTACATCCACCCCATGAAGTTGCGAGATGCTGCCGAGGCGTCCAGGCGACGCGTCATAGAGGTGCGAGCGCCAGGCGCAGTCCGGTTGCCTTCCGGGCGTGGCTGCCATATCTCGCTCGCACTATGAGCGAACCCGCCGTGGATATTGCACCGGCCGACGGGCGCCTGGGCATCCTGCTTCCCGGTCTCGGTGCGGTGAGCACCACCTTCATCGCCGGCGTCCATCTGATTCGCAAAGGTCTCGGAACGCCAATCGGTTCTCTGACCCAGATGGGAACGATCCGACTCGGGCGGCGAACCGACGATCGCGTCCCCTTCGTCCGCGACTTCGTTCCGCTCGCCGGACTCGGTCAAATCGACTTCTTGACCTGGGATATTTTCCCGGACGATGCCTACCAGAGCGCCCGCAGGGCCGGGGTAGTCGCCCCGGAGTTGCTCGAGCAGGTCCGTCCCGAGCTCGAATCGATCGTACCTCGACCGGCAGTTTTCGACGATCGGTTCGTCAAAAACCTGCAGGGGACGCATCGAAAGTCAGGCGCGGGGAAACGCGATCTCGCCGACCAGGTCATCCGGGACATCGAATCCTTCCGGGCGGAAAGTGCGGCGAATCGGCTCGTCATGATCTGGTGTGGCAGTACCGAGAGCTATCTCGAAGCCGGTGCTGTCCACGCCAGCTTGGCGGCGTTCGAACGCGGGCTCGACAACGACGATCCCAACATCTCGCCGAGCATGATCTACGCCTACGCGTCGTTGCAATGCGGGGTGCCCTTCGCCAACGGAGCGCCCAATCTGACCGTCGACACGCCGGCGATGATCGAGCTCGCCGATGACAGGCGAGTGCCCATCTGCGGCAAAGATTTCAAAACCGGTCAGACCCTCATGAAGACCATCATCGCGCCGGGCCTGAAGGCGCGCCTGCTCGGTCTCGACGGCTGGTTTTCGACCAACATCCTCGGCAACCGCGACGGCGAAGTGCTCGACGATCCGGAGTCTTTCCGGACCAAGGAAGAGAGCAAGCTCTCGGTCCTCGACGTCATCCTTCGCAAAGACCTCTATCCGGAACTCTACGAAGATTACACGCACAAGGTCTCGATCCACTACTACCCGCCGCGTGGCGACAACAAAGAAGGTTGGGACAACATCGATGTCGTCGGCTGGCTCGGCTACCCGATGCAGATCAAGCTCAACTTTCTGTGCCGAGACTCCATCCTCGCAGCGCCTCTCGTGCTCGACCTGGCGCTGTTCCTCGACCTCGCGCAGCGGGCGTCGATGAAGGGGATACAGGAGTGGCTCTCGTTCTACTTCAAGAGCCCGCAGACCGCGCCCGGCCTCTATCCCGAGCACGATCTCTTCATCCAGCTCATGAAGCTGAAGAACACACTCCGCCACTTGCGCGGCGAAGACCTGATCACCCACCTGGGACGCGAATACTACGACTGATCGCCGGAGGTTCGCTCCGCGGGCCTCGGCAAGCCGCCCCGGCGATCCACCCGGCCGACGGCCCGACACGGGTCGCCTGCCTCCCTAGCCCTACGCCCAACCTACTGATTTTAAATCGGATTCTACTGGGCCAAGCGAGAGATGCCCGGTTTCCGCAAAGGCATCCACGGTGGGGAGCCGAAGACTCCGATATTTCGAGGGTTTTTGGATTAGTGGCTTGACTCTCACCCAGCAGAGATTTAAATGATCCCAACCCAGCCGCGTCCTCTCCAAGCCGTGAAGTGGATGAGCGGACTGGTCATTTTCCTTTGCTTTTCTTCCAGTCAAAGAATCTGGCGTCCCTCTATCGGCGCGCCAAGTTTCCGCTACGCT
The DNA here is from genome assembly GCA_028282445.1 of Candidatus Binatia bacterium. Lineage (GTDB taxonomy): Bacteria > Desulfobacterota > Binatia > HRBIN30 > CADEER01 > CADEER01. The sequence continues at coordinate 2,743 of JANQHZ010000292.1, forward strand.
TCTCGGGCGGGGCGCGTCGCAAACACGACGGCTACGTTCAGTGTCACTAGGGGGAGAGAAGGTCGCCGCAATGCAGAAGAAGCGTTCCCAAACTACCAAGACCAAGAAGACAACCAAGAAGAAGCCTGCCGCGAAGAAAGCCGCTCCGAAGCGCAAGGCGAAAGCAGCTGCCGAGGTAGCCGACGAGAACGAAGTAGAAGAGACCCCTGCTCGCAAGACGAAGGGGGCGGCTAAGCAGACCGCGACCAAAGGTGACGACAGCTCCGCCGGAGAGTCGATCGACGGCGCAATTGCGGTGCTCGACGACATCGACGACGACGCGGAAGAGTCGATCTCCGATTCCGAATTCGAGAAAGAGGAAGGCGGCGAAGGCGAGGCCCCAGCCGCCAAGACAGCTTCCTCGTCGAAGTCCGGGTCGCAGTGGGGCGACGAAGAGCCGGAACCGAAGACGCCCAATTACGCGGAGGACACGTCCGACCCGGTCCGGATGTATCTCCAGGAGATCGGTGCAGTCTCGCTGCTCACGCGCGAGCAGGAAGTCGAGATCGCCAAGCAGATCGAAGAAGGGCAGGACCAAGTGCAGGAGCACGTGCTGGTCCATCCCTTTACGCTCCGATACCTCCTCAACATCGCCGACGGCATCAAGGCCGGCGAGATGAGCGAGCGCGAGCTGCAGGACGAGGACTCGACGTCGGACGACGACACCGACGTCGACGCTGAAGCCGCGGCGCCCACCGACGGCGTCATTCTCAAGACGCTCGAAAAGCTGCGCAAGCTTGCCGGCGAATACGATGCGATCAACGCCGAGATTCGCAAGCGGGCGACCCCCGACAAGAATACGATCCGCAAGCAGGCGGCGGCACAGAAACGCATTCGCAAGATCCTCGACGAATTGCAGCTCAGCCGGCGTCACATCAACGCCATCGTCGAAAAGCTTCGACGCGCCGAGCGAATGCTCGATGACGAGATGGTCATGGTGAAACGCTACGAGCGCCGCACCAAGAAAACCGTCAACCAACTGCTGCGCCTGGCCCCCAAGCTGCGCGGAAGCGATGCTCGCTCCGCCGCGACGACCGCGCGATCCCTGCGACTCAACCCGCACGATGCGCGCCGGATGATCGACGATCTACGCAACTCGCGACGACGCATCGTCGAGCTCGAGACCGAGGTCGGCATGCCCTGGGAAGAGCTTTCCGGCACACTCAAAGCGATCCGATCCGGCGAGCGGCTCGCCCAGGAGGGACAGAAGCGACTGATCGAGGCCAACCTGAGACTCGTCGTCAGCATCGCCAAGCGCTACACCAACCGCGGCCTGGGTTTCCTCGATCTCGTACAGGAGGGAAACATCGGATTGATGCGAGCGGTCGAGAAGTTCGAGTACCAACGCGGGTACAAGTTCTCGACCTACGCGACCTGGTGGATCCGCCAATCGGTCAGTCGCGCCATCGCGGATCAGGCTCGAACGATCCGTATCCCTGTCCACATGATCGAAACGATCAACAAGGTCGTGCGCTCGTCGAGATACCTCGTGCAGCAACTCGGAAGAGAACCTACGCCGGAAGAAATCGCGCAGAAGATGGAGATGCCGCTCGACAAGGTGCGGAACGTTCTCCGCATCGTCAAGGAGCCGGTCTCGCTGGAAACGCCGATCGGCGACGAGGAAGAAAGCTCGCTCGGCGATTTCGTCGAAGACCGCCAAACCGTGTCGCCATCCGACGCAGCGGTCTACACGAGCCTCGAGGAGCAGACTCGAAAGGTGCTCGCGACGCTGACGCCGCGCGAGGAACAAATTCTGCGCATGCGCTTTGGAATTGGCGAGAAGTCGGACTACACTCTCGAGGAAGTCGGGCAACGGTTCGCGGTAACGCGCGAGCGCATTCGCCAGATCGAAGCGAAGGCCTTGCGTAAGTTGCGGCACCCGAGCCGGGCTCGATCGATCGAATCGTTCGTCGGCAACTAACCGCGCCCGCGCGGTTTGGTGGATGTGGAGGTGGGGATGTTGGAAAAGCAGACGGGTATCGAACAAGAGCTCAAGCGCTGGCAAGCCGAGAGAGCTCGAAAGTCCGACAAGGAAATGAGCGCCGCCGGCGCCGCCAGAGATCGACGAACCGTCCGGATCAACGGACGCGAGGTCGAAATCGTCAAGAAGCCGCGCCGCAGCGCGGAATAGTTCGACCCGCCAAGCTACGCCATCGCTCGCTGTTCGGCGGCCCCTTGGCTGCGACGTGTTCCGCCCGGCTCAGACAGCGCAGCGGTCGGATATCGATTGACACAAGCGAGCCGGGCGGCTTAGCGTTGGCGGATGAAAGCGATTCTCGCCGCCGCGTTGGTATGTTTCGGGGTTGCTCCGGCCTTCGCTGAACCACCTGGATGCGACACTGTGCGCGCCTACCTCGAAAGCGGTGCCGGCCCGGAACAAGTCGCCAAGACGCTCGATACGACACGGGCAAGAGTGAACGCCTGCGCAAAGATCGGCGCCAATCAGGACGGTCAGAGCCGGCGCCGCGAAGAGCTGCACGAAGAACGCGACCGACGCGGACTCAATCACTGACTGGCCGGAATCCGACCGACGGCCTCGGCTTGGGTCGGAGGCAACCCCCGAAGTCAAACCTGCGACGCGGTTCGTTGGATCGGGCGGTTGCGCTATCCTACCAACCGGATCCGCGGTACCGCTCGCACCGAAAGTCGCCAACAACCTGCTCCGAAGGCGAGAGCCAGGCATCGGCGGCAGAGGCAGCCAACCCGGACCTCCGGGACCGAGGGAGCCCCGTCGCAAAGGGGTCCGACAGACCGCATGAGCGCCCGAGCACGAGCTGACCTTCGACCGACTGCTGTTCCCTCCGAGCATCGCAGCAGGCTCGCCGCATCGGCCATCGCAACCGACGTCGGCGTGGTAGGCGCCGATTT
>JANQHZ010000424.1 GCA_028282445.1 Candidatus Binatia bacterium
CGCGCCAGGCTCACCGTCGCGAGAACTCCGCCGTCGAGCTCGAGTGTCGCCGCGCAACAATCCTCGGTGTGTTCGGTGTTCTGACTGGCGACCTGCGCGGTCACCCGGCGCGGTCTGAGACCAGACAGATGATAGATCAGATCGAAACAGTGGATACCGGTGTGCAGGACCACACCTCCCCCCGATCGCGTCGGATCATCGAGCCACTCGAGACTGCTTGGCTCGAAACGCTGGCTGAGGCTGATCGACGTGATTTCCCCGATCTCTGCGATACGCTCGCGAAGGGCGCGAACCGCGCCGCTGTAGCGAAGCGTGTGAGCGACCATGACCGGGGCGTCACCGGCGGAAGCCGCGCGCAGCATACGACGGGCCGACTCCAGATCGACCGTGGCCGGCTTCTCCACCAGCAGAGGAACCCCGAGCTCCGCGCACAATTCCACGATCTCGAGATTGAGGTGCGGCGGCACCGCGGCGACCGCGGCGTCACATACACCGGATCGCAACATCTCCCGAAAATCGGTGTATCCAGGCACACCGATGGAATCCGCATCCGCCGCCAAGAGCTCGGGGTTGCTGCGGCAGATCGCCGCCAAGTGCAGCTCCGGGAAATCTTGGCGAATGTGGCGCACGTAGCGCCGGCCGTGCTTTCCAAGGCCAATGACGGCAATGCGGGAAATCTTCATCGGTAGGAAATCGGGGAGATCTGGGTGACCGGCGCTGCTTGTGCTGTAAGATCGCGGCTGTTACCCAGCGGCAGACTGCGACACCGCAGAAGCTCGATAACACCGCAAAAAGGAATAGCCATGCCGAATACATTCACGGAACGACTCGATCTCGAAGCGATCGCCGAGCAGGTCGGAACGCCGTTTTTTCTGTACAGCGCGCAGACACTCAGAGACCGCATCCAAGCGGTAAAACAGATCACCCCGGGCGGAAGCTTGCAAGCTCGCTACGCCATGAAGGCCTGCTCGACGCGGCGTGTTCTGGAGGAGGTGCGCGAGTCCGGCGTATGGATCGACGCGGTGTCCGGCAACGAAGTGCTGCGCGCGCACCAGGCTGGGTTCCCTCTCGGCAATCGGCCGCCGGCAATCCTCTTCACCGCCGACGTATTCCGGGACAACGCCCTCGCCGTCGTCCAGGAAACCAGCGTTCTGCCGAATGTCGGCTCGCCCGGCATGATCGACGACCTCGCCGCTGCCGGCTACCAGGGCCCGATCGGCCTCCGCATCAACCCGGGCTTCGGCCACGGTCACGTTCGCGAGTGCGACACCGGCGGCCCGAGCTCGAAGCACGGCATCTGGCACGAGGACGCCGAACGAACCAGAAAGGCGGCGGCCGCTGCTGGACTGCCGATCACCCTTCTCCACACCCATATCGGCAGCGGTCCGCAAATCGAGGAGTTCAACCGCAACATGTCGCGCCTGGTCGAGTTCTTCGAGGAGATGCTGCCGGCGTACCCAGACTTGGAAGCGATCAACTTCGGCGGCGGAATTCCCCATCCGTACCAACCCGGAAAAACCGAGGTCGACCTTGCACCGCTGGGAGAGCTCTTGAGCTCGGCTCACGCGAGCTTGTCGGCGCGCGCGGGCAAGAGCATCCGCGTCGAGATCGAGCCCGGGCGTTACTTCATTGCGCCCAGCGCCGTGTTGGTGACACGAGTTCACGACCTGAAATCGACGGCGGAGAACGACAAGGGCCCCGGGCACAAATTCGCAATGGTCGATGCCGGCTTCACCGACCTCGTACGCCCGGCCATGTACGGCTCGTACCACCATATCACCGTGCACGGCCGCTCCGACGGCGACCGCGAAGCGGTGGTGGTCGCCGGCCCGCTGTGCGAGTCAGGCGACGTGTTTACGCGTGACGAACGAGAGTTCCTCGAGCCACGCGAGCTAACCAAGCTGCGGCGCGGCGATCTGCTCGTGTTCCACGACGCCGGTGCCTACGGCGTGCAGATGAGCTCGTACTACAACTCGCTCGGGCGCGCGCCTCAGGTATGGCACGACGAAGAGGGCTTCCACCTCATGTCGCGCCGCGAGGCGCTCGAGGACATCACCTCGAACGAGTGCTTCGAGCCGCTCGCCCTCTGATCCGGCGTACCTACCGTGATCTCGATCGATTCCACCCGGTCGAGGCGGGAGGATCAAACGAGACGCGGCGCCCCCTTGACGGGGTCTCGATCGTGCTTAGTTTCCCGAGCGCCAAAGAGAGACCCAATATTCAAGGAGGTATGCCCATGCTTTACGACGCATTGACGGAGGCAGGCCCGTTCGAACGTTTTTGGGACCTGCGGCGGGAATTCGACCGCCTCTTCGACGAGGCGCTTCCGGCGAACGGACGCAGCGCGCGCGGCACCTTCGCCCCGGCGCTCGAGGCCGAAGAGGGCGACGATGGCCTCACCCTTCACATGGAAGTTCCCGGAGTCGCCCCCGACAAGCTGAACGTATCGATCGACGGACGAGTACTGTCGATCGAAGGCGAGCGATCGGCACAACGCAACGACAACAGCAAGCTCCACCGCAGCGAGCGTGTATTCGGAAAGTTCTCGCGCTCGCTTCGCCTACCCGAGACCTACGACACCGACGCAGTCGAGGCGAAACACCAGAACGGCGTCCTCACCCTGCACGTACCCAAGAGCGTCGCCGCCAAACCTCGCGCGGTACGGATCGAAGCACAATAACGATACCCAGGAGGATTCCATGAGCACGACAGAAGTCACCAAGAAATCGCAGAGCAATCCGGTTCAGTACGTAACGCCCCCGGCAGAGATCTCGGAAGACGACAAGGCGATCCAGATCGCGGTCGACATGCCGGGAGTTGGTTCGAACGGAGCCAACGTAGAGCTCAACGACAGCACCTTGAGTCTCGAAGGCGCTGTCGAGAGCACCCACGGACGGCGCCCTCGCCACTACCGGCGACGGTTCACCTTGACCGACACCGCACTGTTCGACCTCGACAGTATTCAGGCAAAGATGTCCCACGGGGTTCTCGAGGTCGAAATACCCAAGGCGTCGAAACCCGCACCGAGACAGATCAAGATCGCCACATCGTAGTCCCCCAAGGGGAGGGCCTTGCCCTCCCCTCCCCCCGGCTCTCCCGGTTGTCCGGTCGAAGCTCCCGAGCCGGAGTCCTCAGAGCGACTCGGGGATCGATCGCGCAGCCGCGATCCAAGCCGAAGCGCTGGCTTCGGTCGGCATCCGCCAATCGCCGCGCGGCGATAGTGAGCCACCCGACCCGACCTTGGGGCCGTCGGGCAAACAGTCGCGCTTGAACTG
>JANQHZ010000440.1 GCA_028282445.1 Candidatus Binatia bacterium
GAGAAGTCGCAAAAGAAAATCAGAATCCGATTCGGATTCTTAGCCGAAAGCGATCGACGTGTCCAGCACTCAATCGCAAATCTGGGAAAAAGCCCCTGCAGGCAACGAAAAGTCCCTCAAATCGGGGAGTTCCCGAAATTTCGACCTGCCCGATCGGGCGTGATAAAGTGAGGCCATTCCGAAACTGGAGAGAAAACAAATGAGCGATCGATACTACACCGGTGGCGATGTCAGCGCAGTCGGAGCACGCACCAGCGAACGAGCATCCTTCATCGCCAGGACCTACAACCACCTGCTCGGGGCGGTCCTCCTGTTCACCCTGCTCGAGGTCTACTACTTCCAGAGCGGCCTCGCCGAGACGATGGCCCGCGCCATGCTGGGCACCAGCTGGCTGCTGGTGCTGGGCGCCTTCATGGTGGTGAGCTGGATCGCCAGTCGCGCCGCCCACACCGCGACGCCGACCGGAGCGCAGTATGCTGCGCTCGGCGGCTTCGTGCTCGCCGAGTCGATCATCTTCGTGCCGATGCTCTACATCGCAAATTTCCAGGCACCGGGCACGATCCAGAGCGCCGCGACCGTCACCCTGATCGGCTTCGTCGGCTTGACCGCGGTCGCTTTCACCATGCGCAAGGACTTCACGTTCATGGGAGCCTTCCTACGCTGGGGCGGCGTCGTCGCCCTGCTCATGATCGTCGGCTCGTTGCTCTTCGGCTTTCACCTCGGCACCTGGTTCTCGGTCGGCATGGTCGCGTTCGCCGGCGCCGCGATCCTTTACGATACTTCGAACGTCATCCACCACTTCCCGACCGACCGACACGTCGGCGCTGCGCTCGAGTTGTTCGCATCGGTGGCGATGATGTTCTGGTACGTCCTGCGCTTCTTCATGGCTTCGGACGATTAGATCTCACCACTGAGGCACCGAGGCACGGAGATCGCGGACAGGGTGTGCCCCCTGGAACAGAGCACCCCGAACCAATGTAGGGGCGAGGCATGCCTCGCCCGGCCGGCGTCCGCGAAGCATCCTTTGCGAATCTGTTTTTGTCTGTGTTTATCCGTGTTCATCTGTGGCTGAGTTCTTCTTTCGGCGGCGTTCGTGGGTAGCGTGATTCAACTTCGCTGCTCGGTGCATGGGCAGGGACTGCACGAGATTACCGATGCGGTCGGCGATGCGGTCCGCGAGAGCGCGGTCGACGAAGGGTTGTGCACGGTGTTCATCCGGCACACCTCGGCGAGCCTGACGATTCAGGAGAATGCCGACCCCGCCGTCTGTCGTGATCTCGAGTCGTGGCTCAACCGCCTCGTTCCGGAAGGCGACTCGATCTATACGCACACCGCCGAGGGACCGGACGACATGCCGGCGCACATCAAGGCGGCGCTGACCGCGGCTTCGCTCTCGATCCCGGTCGTCAACGGCAGACTCGCGCTAGGCACCTGGCAGGGAATCTACCTGTGGGAGCACCGCCGCCACCGCGGCAACCGCAGCGTCCTGGTCCACGTCGGCTAAGGGCCCGTTGACCTGTATCTCTCGTTGCGCCCCCTCACGCACCCCCGGCGTTTCGTCAGGACGATATAGATCCAGACGACGGCGAGCACAGCCCACGACGGCCTCGCGCTCTGATCGGATCGCATCGTCTCGACCGAGCAACTCCCTCCGTTACCCTGCGTTGGCACAGTGGGTGTGACCGTCGGGTGCAAGGGGCTAGGCGTCGCGCTGGGATCGGGCGGTAGTGTCGGCAGTCCGGTGGTGCGGGTTGCCGTAGCTCGAACCGTCGCGGTTGCCGCAATCGTAGTCGCCGTTGGTGTCGGAGTCGCGGTCGCTGCCGCGATACGGATAGTACCGTCCGAGCAGGTCGTCGGATGCAAGTTCCCAGCTGGATCGCTCGCCCCCGGCAACGAGCATCGGAGGGGAACCGTCGCCGACTCGATGCCGGCGGGATCGTTGGGCACAGTTGCAGCCGAAGAGCCCGTCGGCATCGCGACCACGTCACATCGATAGAGGACCCCCTCGGGAAACGGCCGCGGACCGGCCGAAAAATCCAGAAGCAGTGCATAGAGCGAAGTGCAATCGACACCGGGGACGCAAGCCTGCGGCGCAAAACCGAAGCCGTAGTTGGCCATGATTCGGGGATCGATCGCACACTTCTCGATCTGAATCGGGCGATCGAAAGCGATCCGATTCTCGACGCCGACGACTTCGAGCCCGGGCTCCAGAAGCTCGAGGGTCACATCAAATTGCCCCCTACCTTCCGGCGTGATGGTTGTCGTGCCGATGGCGACATGGACCTGGGCCGCCGGAACGCTCACGATGCCGCCCGTACAGTCGGCATCGATCGCGCTGCCGAAGGCATCGACGACCTGTAGATTGGCGCAAGACAGATCTCTCCGAGTCTGTTCCGAGGCTGCAAACGACGATGTCCAGCATCGAACAAGCTCGGAATGGTCCGGAATGGTCCGATCACCGACCGCGACAACCTGGAGACTCACCGAGGCGCAATCACGGCCCGCATCACAGTCGGCGGGGCTGAATACCGAAGTCAGCTCAGCCGCCCCGGACAGATCGCCCGCTAGTCGACAACTCCGAAGTTGCGTACCGGCCGGAAAGACGATGTCGAGCGCGATCGAGACGACGTCCGCACCACCGCTTGAAAACTCTACTGCGACGGGTCCCTCGAACTCGGCAGTCGAGCCGATCTCGATCATGGGTTGCGCGGTTGCCCAGCCTACCGACAACAGCAGAATCCCGAGCAGCTGCACAAAAACTCTCGTCACGCTCGACACGACCATCGTCGCCACCTCGAAGTCCCGTCTTGGCACACCACACGAGCAGCTTCAAACTCGCCCACCGACTCGCCGCGCAAACCACTGCCCTCGACCCGGAGATCGCTAGAATGCAAGCACAATGGCGAACGCCCCTTGAATCTCTCCGTGTCTCTGTGCCTCTGTGGTGACCCGCAATGTCCTCTCCGTTCATGGAACAACTCGGTCGCGTCGGCCCCGCGCTCTTGCGTGCG
>JANQHZ010000560.1 GCA_028282445.1 Candidatus Binatia bacterium
TGGAGGAGCTCGAGCGCCCGTTGATCGAGCTCACCTTGGAACGAACCGGCGGCAACCAGCTGCAGGCGGCCGCCCTGCTCGGCATCAACCGTAACACACTACGCAAGAAGATCTCCGCCCTCGGCGTCGAAACGCGGCGCAACTCCGCCGGCACCGACTGACATAGCTGCGATGAGCTTCGCCTTCTCCTGCCCGATCTATCCGATCGTCGGAGACACCGTCGCCGAGCTACCCCCACTCACGCTGGCCGAACGCATACTCGAAGCGGGCGCACCGCTCCTACAGCTGCGCCTGAAAGACGCAACGACGGCAACCTTCGTCGAGATCGGGCGCGAGCTTCGCGCCCGCTGCGATCGCCACCGCGCGACACTCATCGTGAACGACCGCTGCGATATCGCGAAGTTGATCGGAGCCGACGGGGTCCACCTCGGACAGGAAGATCTCCCGCCGACAGCAGCGCGCGAGATGCTCGGCCCCGAGGCCGTCATCGGCTACTCGACCCATAACCGCGAGCAACTCGACGACGCGATTTCCGACCGCTCGATCGACTACATTGCCTACGGTCCGATCTTCGACACCTCCAGCAAACGCAATCCGGACCCTACCCGAGGCGTCGAGCGCCTGCGCGAAGCCGCCCGTCGATGCAATCGCCCGCTGGTCGCGATCGGCGGCATCGACGCCTCCAACCTACAGTCCGTGATCGCTGCCGGCGCCGATGCAGCCGCAATCATCGGAGCGATCGCCGGTTCGGACGACCCCGCCGCCTCGACGAGGCGCCTGATCGCGCTCGCCGGAACGATCGCATAGCGCCGTTCGCTCAGCTGCATCCAACGGGTGCGGGCGGTCGACGATCTCCGCTTTCGGTGCGGATCGCCTACAGCTGGTCGATCTCGTCGCCCTCCGGCCCAGGGCCCATGTCGGGCTCCATCTCCTCCGGACCCATATCGGCCTCGCCGGCGAACTCGATCTCGTCGTCGGCGCGATTGTCGAAGCGCGTGAGCTCGGCGAAGAACGCCAGCGGCACGGTGCCTGTCGGACCGTTTCGCTGCTTGCCGATGATCAGCTCGGCGTCGCGTTCGTCCGCCGTCTTCGGGTTGTAGACCCAGTCGCGATAGAGAAACATGATCACGTCGGCATCCTGCTCGATCGCGCCCGATTCGCGCAGATCCGCCATCACCGGTCGCTTGTCGGCGCGCTGCTCGACCTGCCGGTTGAGCTGCGACAGCGCCACCACCGGAACCTGCAACTCCTTGGCGAGCGCTTTGAGTGAACGAGAGATCGCCGAAATCTCCTGCTCGCGACTGTCGGTCGGTGGCCCCTTCATCAGCTGCAGATAGTCGACGATGATCATTCCGAGATTGCTGTCGCGTTCGCGCGACAAACGGCGCGCCTTGGCGCGCAGCTCCATGACGCCGAGACCGGCGGTGTCGTCGATATAGATCGGCGCCTCGGAAAGCCGGTCGGCGGCGATCGCGAGCTTCGGATAGTCGCGCTCGGCCGCAAATCCAGCGCGCACTTTGGATTGGTCGACGTGGGCTTCCGAACACAGCATGCGAAAAACGAGCTGCTCCTTGCCCATCTCTAGCGAGAAAATCGCGACCCCGTGGCCCGCCTCTTGCGCCGTGTACTGCGCGATATTCAGCGCAAGCGCCGTCTTGCCCATGCTGGGTCGTCCGGCAACGATGATCAGGTCGCCGGGCTGGAGCCCGGCGGTCTTGCGGTCGAGGTCGATGAAGCCGGTCGGGATCCCGGTCACCAATTCGCGCTTCTCGTAGAGCTGCTCGACCGCCTTCATGGAGTCGACGACGATGTCGCTGACCTTGAAGAACGAAGGACGCGTTTTGCGCTCCGCGATCTCGTACACCCGCTGCTCGGCCTCGTCGAGAAACCCCTCGACGTCGCGCTGAGCTTCGTAGCTGCGGACCGAGATGTCGTTCATCGTCGAGATCAACGACCGGAGGACCGCCTTGTCTTTGACGATCTTCGCGTACTGGGCGACGTTGGCCGCGGTCGGGACTCGCTCCGTCAGCTCGGCCAGATAGGTCGCGCCTCCAACCTCTTCGAGCTGCCCCTTGCCCTTTAGAACGTCGCTGACCGTGATCAGGTCGATCGCCTCCCCCTGCTCGTTCAGCTCGAGGAAGGCGTGCATGATCTTGCGGTGGCCTTCCCGATAAAAATCATCGGGCAGCAGAATCTCGACCGCCCGGTCGATCGACGTATTGTCGACCAGAACGCCGCCCAGGACTCCCTCTTCCGCCTCGACACTGTGAGGGGGAACCTTCCCTACCGACCGCTCCGACATCAGGCGGGCAGCTTACGACAGCCCTTCGATGGAGTCGAATTTCCACAGTTCTTCCCCAGGCCAAGTAGCTGAAATCCATTGTGAATCACGCACCGCCCCCGAGGTGACGCCGTACATCATCGGACTGCACCGCATCGTCCCGGCAAACTGCCAAGGAACCTCTCACAGCTTCGTCCGATCTCGAAGTTATTCCCATAAATCCCTGAAACAGTGCATGAAATACCGAGGGCGGTAAGAAGTTTCCGGTTGAAAAAGTTGCGTATTGCGGCCACAATGCCGCCCCCTGGGGGTGTGCGGATGGAATCACGGAGTCAAAAGGGCCGGATCGGCGTCGTTCTCTGCATCGCGATCGCGGCGGCCATGGTGGCTCCGCCGGCGCGATCGACGACACTCGGCGACCTCAGCCGCGTAACCGCGCGCGCCGCGATCGTGGTCGACAAGGAAACCGAGGAGGTCCTTTTCGCCCGCAATCCCAATATGCCGCTGCCGCCGGCCAGCACGACCAAGCTGCTGACCTCGGTCGTCGCGATGAAGAGCGGGCGGCTCGACCGCAATGTCCGGGTCAGTAAGCACGCCAGCTCGATGCAACCTTCGAAGATCTGGCTCAAGTCGGGCTGGACGATGAATATGCGCGACCTGGTGTATGCGATGCTCATCAAGTCGGCGAACGACGCAAGCGTCGTCGTCGCCGAGGGCGTCGCCGGCTCGGTACAGAACTTCTCACGGAGAATGAACTCCACGGCCAAGTCGATCGGCGCCCGCCGGTCGAACTTCGTCAATCCAAACGGACTTCCGGCGCGCGGCCACTACAGCACCGCCGCCGACCTCGCGGTGATTGTGAAGCACGCGCTCACCATTCCCGGCATGCGCGGCATGATGTCGCAGCGCACCAAGACAATCCGACCTCGCAGCGGTTCGCGGCGTGCAATCAAGCTGCGGACGACCAACAAGCTGCTCGGCAAGCGGCCCTACAAGCTGATCGGAAAGACCGGCTACACGAGGCGCGCCAAGCGTTGCTTCGCGGGCGCGGCGTCACTCGCCGGGCGCGAGGTAATCGTGGTGGTGCTCGGCTCGAACGACCTATGGGGCGATCTCGACCTACTCGTCGACTACGGATTGAAGCCACCCGCCCCGGCACCGGACTGGTCGAACGAAACGGGGTGGAGGCAGGCGTTGGCCGAGCCATCCGTTCCAAAGCAGGCGATCACGAAAGCTCCGAAGCAGGCGCCGCGGGTCATCGCGCAGGGCGATCGCGGCCGCGTCGTTGCGGAGCCGCGCTTCCGCTTTCACGTGCAGGTCGCATCTTTGCGCAGCAAGACGATCGCGCAAGACTTGCTTCGCCGCGTCACCGAGCGGGGCTACCCGGCGGTTGTCGAGCGCGTCGAAGATCGCGGCACGGTCCTCTACCGAGTGGTTGTGAGAGAGTTCGCCGACCGCGTCATCGCGCGCCGCGTCGCACGAGATCTGAGCCGCGAGCTACGCCTCGAAACGCAAATCGTCGCGGTGCGCGGCTAGCCGCGACGAACATGCGGGTCCCATCGGCGTCGAGGCGTCGCACCGCTATGGACGCTCACTTGGTTTCCCGCAACGCGGGAAGTTGCCGGCCACGACGGTGAGCGTCCGCAGCAAGTCCCAGCAGCCTCGCTGCAACCGGTGCGGCCTCCATACCCAGCTCTGCCTGTGCGCCGCCATCGCGCCGGTCTCACTGACGACACGAATCGTCCTGGTCCAGCACGAACGAGAGACCTTCAAGCCGACCAGCACCGCAGGACTTCTGCTTCACATGTTCGCCAACAGCGAGCGCGTGGTGTTCGGGGCTCTGGACGGCACGTTCGACACGTCGCCGCTCGATATAGCCGAGCGACGGTGCGTCGTCTTGTTTCCGCGCGACGACGCCGACCGCCTGGACCGAACCACGGTTGAGACAAGCCCCCCGGACACCCTCGTCGTGCTCGATGGAACGTGGTCGCAATGTTCCCGAATGTCCCGCCGCGCCGAGCGCGTCCGAGACCTCCCCTTTGCGAAGCTACCGCCGGGGCCGACGTCGCCATGGTCG
>JANQHZ010000568.1 GCA_028282445.1 Candidatus Binatia bacterium
GGTGCTCGTCGCCAATGCGCGGAGAGTCGGGCTTCACGACGATCGCTCGGTTCGGCAGGAGACGAAGTACATCCTGGCGGGCCGCTACCAGCAGGAGCGCCTCGGTCGACAGCTCGAAGAGCTGAAGGTCACCGAGCAGGAGATCGAAGATCGCTACCGCGACCACGGCGACCGCTATACGGCGCCGCCGGCGGCGCGCGCCGCGCTCATCTACTTTGCGCATCCGAAGACCGCCTCCGCCCCGCTGCGTCAACAGCTCCTCGAGCGAGCGGCGTCGGTCAGAGCCGCGGCGGCGGCGCTGCCGAACGACGCCGATTTCGGCGACCTCGCGGCGCGACACTCCGACGATCAGGCGAGTCGCTATCTCGGCGGCGACATCGGCTGGGTGGTCGAAGGCCAGAGCGATAGCCGGTTCGGCGACCGCATTCTCGACGCGATCTTTGCGCTGGACGACGCGGGGGCGATGAGCGACCTCATCGAAACTCCCGAGGGGGTGTATCTCGTGCGGCTGTTGGCCAAGCGGCCCGCTCGCCTGAGACCGCTGGATGAGGTCGAGGGCGCCATCCGCCACGAGCTGTTGGTGCGCAAGAGGCGAGCCGCTTCAGACCAATTTTTCACCGAGGCGTTCGGCAACGTGTCGGTCGACATCAATGAAAAACGAGTGGCGGCGATCGAGCTGCCCGAGGCTTCGGTGGCGGACCGCGTCCGACGTCCACCGCCGCTACCGCAGAGCTAGTCAGTCTGCAGAACGCGGACTCCGCAAGTGGGAAGGCGAACCCGATGAATCGAAACAACCTTCAGCGAATGACCGGACAAGGCAAGGCCGCCTGCGCGGAAACCTCTGGCTCGGCAAGGCGGCTGTTGCGGGCGCGGGCGCTTGCTAGCGTCGCCGTCGGCCTGATGTGGGGGCTGCTGAATCCCGCGACTTCGTCGGCGCAGCCCGAGTGGACCCAGTCGTTCGACCTGGTCCCCGGTTGGAACGCCATCTACCTGCACGTGCAGCCGGAGAACACCGACCCCGCCGTCGTCTTCGCCGGTATCTCCGTACGGAGTGTGTGGACACGGGGCGTCGAGCCCGGCTCGGTGGAGTTCATTGCCGATCCCGCCGACGCCATGCGCGAGCAGCGCGGCTGGCTAGCCTATGTACCGGCCAATCTTCCGGAGTCGGTGGCTCCAGCGCTTGCGGACAAGGAATTGGTGAGCATCGAGGGAAACCGCGCCTTCCTGGTTCAGATCGACGGCGATCCGGTCACCCTGAACATCACCGGTCTCCCGCTCGTACCGGCGATCGATTGGCAGGCGAACGAATTCAACCTGGTCGGTTTTCCGATCGATCCGAACGACCCGCCTACCTTCTCGTTCTACTTCGCTGGGTCGAGCGCGCACCAGGCTCAACCGGTTTACCGCCTGCTGGCTAGCGGCCAGTGGGAGCGGGTAGCGGCTCCGAACGCCGACAAAATGCGCTACGGCGAGGCGTACTACGTGTTCAGCGGCTCGGCCTCCGACTTCGTCGCCCCCCTGGCCGTGCAGGTTCCCAGCTCCGACGGGTTCAGTTATGGCGCCGGCGTCGCCGACATACTGGTTGCGTTTCAGAACTTGTCCGATATCGGGGTCACGGTTGAGATCGGCGATTTGGCTTCGCCGGATGCGGTGCCGCTCTCGTACCTCGACATTGTTACGGAAGAGGGCCCGGACCTCGGTGAGTTCCAATGGCCGCCGCTCGAGGGCGGTTTGGCAATCTCGGCCAATACCAACGACGTAAAGTCCGCGCGGCTGGCCGTTCGGCGCGGCGACTTCAGTGCCGACTCTCTATCGACGGTGCTATCGATCTCGGACGGCGCCGGTACGCGCTGGCTGCTGCCATTGCAGGCCAGCAGGGCGGGCGGCGCTTCTGCGGCTGCCCTCGCCGGTACGGGCGACTCGGCTTTCACCGGACTCTGGATCGGACAGGCGACGGTCAATCGCGTCAGTCAGCCCCAGATCGCCTCGCTGACGGCGCTTCCCACCAACGGAAGCAAGAACGTCTGCACCGGCGGACCCAACGAGGGTCTGGCGTGTTCGGGACCGACAGATTGCCCGGGCGAGTGCAGTCTGACCTGCCTCGGTGGGTCCAACGCCGGCGATAGCTGTACGGTGGCGAACGAGGCCACCGACTGCCCGGGCTCGAGCTGCTCGCCGCAGCCTCGCCGCTGCCTCGGCGGAATCAATATCGGCTTGGAATGCTCGGACGAAGAGTTCTGCGTCGGATCGACCTGTGGCGCCGTCGGCGCATGTGTGGGCGGGCCGCGCGAGGGACTGGCGTGCACCGAAGCCAGCGAGTCGGATGGATGCAGTGAGACGTTTACCTGCGCAGGCGGCACCAACGAGGGTATGACGTGCACGGTGGAGAACGAGGCCACGGATTGCCCCGGCTCGACCTGTCGCAATCCGTCGCCGCTCTGCCTCGATTGCCCCCAGTCGACCTGCAACGAGGGCAGCCGTTGCATCGGTGGCATCAACGACGGCGACTCATGTAGCGGAGCGGCGCAATGCTCTTTCCTGTGCGACCAGGACGGCGGCGGCTCGGAGTTCGCCATGCGCCTGTTGATCCACGTCGACAGCGTCGGTCAGGTCCGACTGCTGAAACAGGTCATTCAGATGTGGGAGGATGGCACCACCAGACCCGATCCGGGAGACCCGGAGTTCGAGGTCGACGATACGCCCGGCCGCTTCGTGCTGCTGACCGACGATACTCTGATCGACGACTTCGCCGGCTCGACCCTGCGCGACGGCCGTCAGGTCGGAAGGCGGATCAGCAGCGCCCATTACGATTATCCCGGCAACGACTTGGAGATGACCGGGGATTTCGGAGGCACGAGCACCTTGTCGGCGACGATCGAGCTCAGCCCCAACTTCCCCACCAATCCATATCGGCACAAGTTTCACCCAGACCACGACAACCTGGGCCAACAGTCGGTGCCGGTCGAGGAGGCCTTCGCGATTACGCGCGACATCGAGCTTGTCTTCTCCGACACGGATCCGACCGGTCTCAACAGCCCGGACTACGGCTTCAGCACCGTCGCCGGGAGCTACAGTGAGGAGATCGCGGGTCTGCACAGAAACACGATTCGCGTCGAAGGAACGTTCCGGCTGCAGCGCGCGATGCTGATTGCGGAGCTGAACAAATGAGTGGCGCCGATCGGAACGGGAACGTGACGATGCGTCGATTCGAACAAACCGCTGCGCTCCGACCTGACGTCGGTGCCGGCGCGGATGTGGAGAGCGGGCTTGTGAGGAGTTCGATGGCTCGATTCATGCGTTTTGCGAATGTTGCACTGCTCGCGGTGACCGCGACCTTGCTCCCCGCCAGCCAGGGGAATGCGATCTGGCCGTATACGATCAGCGAGGACAATAACGCCGCCACCGTCGCCTCGCCGATGGCGGTGGAGTTCGCCGACAACGGCGACGTCTATGTGGCCGGTTACTTCGACGTCACGCTCGCGCTCAATGGGATGCCGCCGATGGACTCGGCCGGCGCCTCGGACATCTTTGTCGTCAAGCTGGACTCGGACGGCAACTTGTTGTGGGTGCGCACCGCCGGCGGCGCTGCCGCCGACGATGTCAGCTCGATGACGCTCGATAGCTCGGGCAACGTCTACCTGGCCGGTTCGCTTTGCCGACCTCCGGCGGGGCCGCAGGACTGCAGCGCGACCTTCGGCAACTTGGGCGCGGTCACGGTTCCCGGCGGCACCAGCAACGACTACGTCGCCCGCCTGAACAGCGACGGCACCTGGGCGTGGGTCCGCGAGGTGCTCGGCGACACCGCGCAGCCCTTCGGCACGCGAGTCACCGCAATCGCCGTTGACGGCACCGAAGTCTTCGTCGGCGGCTGGTTCCAGGGCACGATCACCGCCCCGTCCGGCGGCGGATTCCAGCAAACCAGTCGCTTCAGCGGCCAGACCGATGCCTACTTCGCGCGCTTGACGACAGCCGGTAACTGGACGGCGTCGGAGACCTGGCCGACCGCGTCGGACACCCACAACTATTTCGCGAAGTCGATCGTCAAGCGTGGCGCCGACCTGCTCGCGGTCGTGCAGCCGATGCCCGAGTCGCTCCAGCCGGGCACCGCTTCGGTCAGCGACGGCCCTCTCTATGCGTTGCCGAACGGCGGTGCCTGTACGGTGTCGGGACTTCCGAGCCAGCCCGGTGGCGCGTTGGTGAGCTGCACCGACGTCAATCTAGCTCCGCACGCCACCATCTATTACGGCGTCAGAAACGACACCAATACCAACCAAGCGTCTCTCGACGGGTCGGTCGACGGCGCCAACGTGTTTCGGATTGCGTCCGGCGCGGGGGCGAGCCCGATCAGCTACGGCAGCTCGACGGCGATCAAGTTGGTCACCGAGGGACCCGCGACCGCCGCGCCGCCAAGCCCGCTGCCCGATCAGGCAATTGCCAGCAGCCTGGTGATCGCTCCCGCTTCCGGTTCGCTCGGAGTGGTGGAGAGCGGACCGGTCGTCAGCAACTCACGCGGCGACACCGCGCGACTGTACCAGGTCAAGAGCACCAGCTTTTCGGTCAGTGTGAACATCACCGCCAGCGGAGCCGGGATGCAGGGCTTCGCGGACGATGTGTTCAACAAGACTCTGACTCCATCCAACGCCGGCGGTACCAGCGAAACCAGTGTCGACCTCGGATTCTACTACCTGCAGAACAGCCGACTCGTCGTCTTGGCAGCCGCGGATCTCTCGATCCGCACCCCGATGGGCGAAGACCTCGGCTTTGCTGCGGAAGTCATCGCGGGCGACGGGGCCAACGGTCTGGCGGTGGCGGGGCACGTCGCGCCCGGTTACTCGGTCACGTACGGACCCGATGCGATCAACGGTCCCGCTCTTGCGGTCGCTCACTTCACGGTCGCGGGTGACGTGCCAACGCAGAACCGCGATTGGGCGGCGCCCGCGTCGGGCAACGGCTACGCCCCTCATCTGGCCTTTGGCGACGGCGTGCTCTACGCGACGGCTGCCTACCAGGGCGTGATGTTCCTCGAGAACACCGACGTCCTCACCAATATCACGGTAGAGCCGATGGCGACCGGCACGGATCGAGACGCCTTCGTCGCCGCCATCGAGACCGAAATGGCCGACTGGAGCTGGGCGACGAGAGTCGGCGGTGCGTCAGTCGACGTGGTCGCGGACTTCGATACCTATCAACCGCCGACGCCGCCGGATGAGCCGATGCCGTTCCCCGAAGTTGTGGTAGCAGGAACCTATACCGCGCCCGGAGCGTTCGGCACCTTCGACTTCGGCGATTGCGAGAACACCTGCACGGTGCTCGACGGGCAACAGCAGCCGTCTCAGCAGCCGTGCAACGCGGTCAACGA
>JANQHZ010000570.1 GCA_028282445.1 Candidatus Binatia bacterium
GGGGTGTACCAGAACTCGGCGACAACGCGCTCGCTCGTAATGTCGAGAATGCCGTAGCCGTGGCTGACCAGCTCGAGGTACTCCAGGTGCGGATTGCGCGGCATCGTATCGTCGACGAGAAAGTCGAACACTCCCGGATCTGTGTCGAGGCCGAGCTGCTCGTCGAAGTTACCGCGTGAGATGCTGGTCGGCAGGAACTCGACACCGATCGACCCCTCCCCGGTTGACGGGTCGTAGGGATCGCTCTCGTTGGCGGGATCGTCGACCACGTCCATCGCCACCGATACGTGCGAGTCTCCCGTCAAGAAGATATTGTCGTCGATGCCGCGGTCCAGGAAGAAGTCGATCACCCGACTTCGGTCCTCTGGGTAGCCGTCCCAGGTGTTGGGATCGAACACCTCGCGTCGTTGGCCGTCGAATTGCTCGACCAGCACCGGATTGACACGCACGGTCGCGAAAAGCTTCTGCGTTCCGATCAGACGCCACTCCGTATCGGATTGCTCCAATCGGCCGATCAGCCACTCGTACTGCTCGTCGCCGAGGATGCTGAACGCATCGCTTCCCGGCACCTGATCGCGATCGCGGTGCAGCAGAATGTCGACCACGATCAGATCGAGAAGCTCGCCGTAGCGAAGCTGCCGGTACAGAACATCGGGACGGTTCGGATCCAGCTCCCGGATCGGATTCCACTCGCGAAACGCCTGCACGGATCCGTTGAAATCCGGGCGAGCGCGCGCTTCGACATCGTGATTGTCCCACATCATGAACCACGGGTGCGCCGCCCGAGCCATGCGCAGGTCTGGATCGGTCAAGTAATACGCGTGACGTGCGCGCCACGAATCGAGGTCGTCGGGCTCGAGCGGAAACGGCTCGGGCACACGAACCTGTTCATCTTCGTCGACGAAGTCGTACAGGTAATCGCCGACGTGAACGACCAAGTCGAGATCGTCTCGTTCGGCAATCCTGGCGTAGCCATTGAAGTAGCCCGAGTAGATGCTGCTGCAGGACGCACCGGCCAATCGCAAGCGTTCGACGGCTCCTGCCGGCGCCGTCTTGGTTCGCCCCATCGCGACCGCGGCGCCGGCGAGAAAGCGGTAGTAGTACGACGTCGCCGGCTCGAGACCGGCGACATCGACGGCAATCGTGAAGTCTTGCGCCGCGGAAGTGAATTCACTCCCACTCGCCACCACGTCGGAGAAACGCGCGTCGGTCGCAACCGCCCACTGCACCTCCTGCTCGACGAGATCAGCTTCCGGTTCGACCCTGGTCCAGATCACCGCACCGTCGGGCCGCGGATCGCCGGACGCGACTCCGTGACGAAACGGCACGCAGCCCGGGGCCAGCCCGATTCGGAGATCCTCGGCGGACGCGGCCGGCGTCACCATGACCTGCGCTGAATCGGTCATCGGCGCTCCATCGCCATCTGTCGCCGAGAGTCGGAACGTCAGCAGAGTCGTATGGGCGACGGCGGGGGCTTGAAACACGGCGCCGCCGGCATCGTCCCACTCTATGTAGAGGATGGGAATTCCGTCGATTTCCCACGCGACAGTCGACGGACGGCCGGTTACCAGTCCGTCCAGTCTCACCGATTCGCAAGCGACGACGGACCGGTCCGGCCCCGCGTCCACCGTCACGACGCCCCCTCCTCCGTCGTCGTCGTCGCCACAACCGACAACGCAAGCGACGACCACTGCCACCACCACGGCACGATATGCTTTCCGCAACTGGATCATTCGACTTCCCCCGATGTCCTTGCTCTCCGCGCAGTCGAGGCAGAGCCCGCTGCACGAAGGCCGATCGATGGGCCCTTGTAGCGTCGAACGACCCCAGAAACCCTTGGTTCATAGGAAAAAGTCAAAACTTCACAAGACCGTAAAGTGCCCGCCGACGCGCCGGCCGCCCCACCGCCGTGGGCGGCCCGGAAGGCCCCAACCGATCGCCGCGGCAACGTCTTCCCACGGCCGTTGTGTCGACTTTCGTTGATTCGACGCTGGCCGGCCCGTTGCCGCCCTGTGTTGATAACGACCCTCAATGTCGCTATTTTTTCGGATTCGGATCAAACGCAGTCGCCGGTGGCCAAGCCCCGACCGGCCGCCTTGGAGCTTCTTCGCAGCGCCGCTCTTCGGCACCGGTCAACCGTTCAACTTTGGAGACAGTCATGGATTTTGCCGAGATTGAAGCCGAGCTACGCGACGCGGATCCGATGAAGATCGTCGAATGGGGAGTGAGCCACGGGTCCAAGCCCATCGCCACCAGCAACTTCGGTCCATACGCGGCGGTGATGTTGCATCTCGTCACTCAGGTTAAACCGAACATTCCGATCATCTGGGTCGATTCGGGCTACAATACGCCGGCGACCTATTTGTTCGCAGAGCAGTTGATCGAGCGACTGAGCCTGAATCTCCACGTCTACACTCCGACCGTCACCGTCGCCCGCCGCGAGGCTGCCATGGGGGGGATTCCTGAAGTCGACAGTGACGAGCACATGGAGTTCACCGACCAATTCAAGCTCGAGCCGTTCGAACGAGCGATGAGCGAACAGAAGCCCGACGTCTGGTTCACCGGAGTGCGCAGCGAACAGACGGAGTTTCGCCAATCGATGAAAGTCGTCGCTCCCGGGCCCAACCGCGTCACCAAGATCGCACCGCTGCTGCCTTGGAAAACGCAAGACATGCAGGATTACCTCGACCGCCACGATCTTCCCAACGTCGAGGACTACTTCGACCCGACCAAAGCGTCGGCCGACCGCGAATGCGGTCTGCACACCAGACTCTGAGCGAATCGGTTGAGCGCGGGGCCAGGAGACAAACTCCGCTAGCCGCACGACCGACCGCGCCGACGCCCGTCTGAGGGCGGCCGTACAGCGGGCAGGTGTCGCCCCGCTCACGCACCAGCCGGGCGATGCATGTGGGCGAACTAGAGGTCCGGCTCGGGCCCGCGATCCAGCAACGCCCGCTCGGCGGCGTTCTGCTCGGCCTCGCGCTTGCTCGCCCCGACACCGGCGGCGAGTTGCTCACCTTCGACCCACACCTCGCAGTGGAAGCGGCGGGCGTGCGCCGGACCTTCCTCGGCGACGACCCGGTACTGCGGAACGACCCGTAGACGAGCTTGGGTCTGCTCCTGTAGCTGCGTTTTCCAGTCGCGCGTCTCGAGGATGTCCGGCGAGGACAGCTCTGCCTTGAAATGTCGCCGCACCACGGCCTTGGTCCGATGAAAGCCGCCGTCGCGGTACACCGCACCGATCAGTGACTCGTAGGCGGCGGCCAGGATCGATTCCTTGTCGCGACCGCCGCTGCGTTCTTCGCCTCGCCCCAACAGCATCGCATCGCCGAGCGACAGCTCGCGCGCCTTGGCGGCGAGCCCAGCCGCACACACCAATCGCGAGCGACACTTGGACAACACTCCCTCCGGCTCATTCGGGAAGCTCTTCAGTAAGAGGTCCGCGATTGCGAGGTCGATGACGGCGTCGCCGAGAAACTCGAGTTGCTCGCTCGCTCGTACCACCCCGCGCGGTAGCGCCGAAGAATGGGTGAGCGCAGCTTCGAGCAGCGCCGGGTCGGAGAACTCGTACCCGATGCGGGCTTCCAGGGCGGGTTCGCTCGTGTCCGTCACCGCACCAGCTCCGCCCGCAGTCGGTCGCCTACCCGCTCGACGACGCGCGCCCGCACGATGCGGTTCATCCTCTCGTCGCCGCCTTCGACCAGTACGCGCAAGTAGGCCGGATCGTAGCCGACGAGCAGTCCGCTATCGGGGTCTCTCTTGTGCTCGATCAGGACCGAGACCTCGTCGCCGACGTGCCGCTGGTGAAACTCGATGCGCTTTCGTTCGCCGATTTCCCGCAACCGCCGCGCCCGCTCGAGCACCGTCTCGCGCGGCAACGCGTCGCTCGCCTTGGCGGCGGTCGTCCCGCGCCGCTTTGAATAGGGAAAGACGTGGAAGTAGGTGAACGGCATCTCTTCGAGCAACGCCGCACCCACTTCGAAATCGCCCTCGCTCTCGCCAGGAAACCCGGCGATCACGTCCGTGCCCAGGCCACAACCGGGAAGCGCCTCGGCGATCTCCGCCAGAACCTCGCGCAACTCGGCGACGTCGTACTGCCGGCGCATGCGCTTCAACACCGGATCGGAAACGGCTTGCACCGGCATATGAAAGTGCGGACACAATACGTCGCTGCCGGCGACCAGGCGCAACAACCGCTGCGTCATCTCGGGTGGATCGATCGACGACAAACGCACCCGCTCGACCGGAGAACGCTCCGCGATCATCTCGACGAGATCGCCGAGATCGAGCCGCGGTGACAGATCGCGACCGTAGCCCCCGAGGTGCACCCCGGTCAGCACGACCTCGCGAAAACCGGCAGCAGCCAGGCGTTCCATCTCCCCGAGCACGCGTCGCGGCTCGACGCTGCGGCTCTTGCCGCGCGAGAAGGGTACGATGCAGAAGGTGCAGAACAGATCGCATCCTTCTTGTACCTTGAGAAATGCTCGCGTCTGGCCGGAGAACACCTCCGCACCGAGCGTGCGCACCTCGGTGTCCTTGCGGACATCATGGACGAACACCCGCCCTTCGTCGCTCGTCACGTCGCCGCGCACGGTGCGGAGAATGTCCGGTAACCGCCCGATCCCGACGACATAGTCGACACCGTCGACCCGGGACGCTTCTTCGCCGCTGGTCTGCGCGTAACACCCGGTCAACACCACGCGCGCGTCGGGGTTGCGCCGGCGCGCGCGTCGCGCCATGCGGCGGCTGTCGGCGTCGGCACGATCGGTCACGGTGCACGTGTTGACCACGTACACGTCGGCGCCGTCGTCGAAGGGTACGACTCGACAACCCTGCGCCGTGAGGAAGGTCTCCATGGTCGCGGTGTCGTACTGATTCACCTTGCAACCGAGAGTGGCGAACGCCACCGTCGTTTGTCGGGCTTCGAAGATCACGCCGCCCCCTGCGCCGGCGCCCGCTTGGCCGGCGCCAGTCCGCTCTCGATCCACCCCCCGCCGAGCACCCGGTCGCCGTCGTACAGCACCGCCGCCTGGCCCGGCGCGACGGCCCGCAAGGCGTCCGACTCGAGAGAGAATCCGCGATCTGAGACCTCAGTGATTACAGCGGGTTGCGGGTCGAACCTCGAACGAATCTTGACCTCGACCGGGGTCCCCGCCGGGGGCGGATCGGCAAGCCAACACGGATCGCTCGCACGCAGGCCGCCGCTCTTCACGTCGGCGTCGCGCCCGACCCGTACCACCCCCGAGTCGCTGTCGATCTCGGTGACGTAGAGCGGCCGGTCCGACGAGATTCCCAGCCCGCGGCGCTGGCCGATGGTGAACCGGTGCACACCCGAATGGCGACCGAGCTCGCGGCCGGACTCGTCGACGATCGAACCACCCCGCATCGGCTGACCGCTACCCTGCGCCTCGACGAAGGCGGCGTGGGTGCCGCGCGGCGCG
>JANQHZ010000064.1 GCA_028282445.1 Candidatus Binatia bacterium
CCCCGTTCTCCCATCTGGTTCGATGCCATCGCCGCACCTCCTCTGCTTTGTCCGCCGGATCCGTCCCCGGCTCAATCAGTTTTTGTCCGCTTTTCGGGCTCCGAATGCAAGGTGCCCTAATCTGTCACCGGCCGGGCCGGCGCCGCGAGCCGCCGGGTCGGCGCGCGCAGTCGGCGGCCATGGTGATGGCGGCGGCCATACTGGTGGGGTCGGCGATCCCCCGCCCGGCAATGTCGTAAGCGGTGCCGTGGTCGGGCGAGGTGCGGACGAAGGGCAAGCCGGCGGTGAAGTTCACCCCGTCACTGAAGTGCAGCAACTTGAACGGCGCCAGCGCCTGGTCGTGGTACATGCAGACGACGGCGTCGAAGTGGCCGCGTCGAGCGAGGGGGAAGGCGCTGTCGGCGGCGATCGGGCCGATGACCGTGAGTCCGCGTCGTCTGGCCTGGGCGACGGCCGGCTTGATCGTGTCGATCTCCTCGCGGCCGTAGAGACCGCTCTCGCCGGCGTGCGGATTGAGACCGGCGACGGCGATCCTCGGTCGGCGGAGGCCGAGTTGCGAGCGCAGCGCCGCCTCCGCGATGAGGATCGTGTCTCGTACCGAGCGGCGGTCGAGCGCGGCGGGTACGTCGACCAGCGCCAGATGGGTGGTGACCAGGGCCACCCTCAGCGTGTCGCCGATCATCATCATGCGGACGTTGGCGCCGCCGGCGAGCTCGGCGAGCAACTCGGTGTGTCCGGTGGCGCCGCATCCTGCGGCGGCCAGGTTGGCCTTGCTGATCGGGGCGGTGGTGAGCGCGTCGGCCACGCCTTCGCCGACCAGTCCCGCAGCGGCGACGATGGCGGCATGCGCGGCGCGACCGCCGGCAACGGTGGGCTTGGCGGCGACGCGCTGGCGGGCGGCGAGGGTAGCGACCTCGCGTACCGGCACGGCGCCGCGCGGGATCTCTTCACCCGGTCGCCAGGATTCGAGGGCGATCTTGCGGCGGCTGCGCCTTGCGGTTTCTCGGTAGTGCGCCAGGTCGCCGACCAGGATCGGCTGGATGCGGCGCTTGAGCGATGGCTTCGCGATCGCGGCGAGGGTGACCTCCGGTCCGACTCCGGCCGGGTCGCCCATCGAGATGGCGATCCTCGGTTTGCGGCTCACTCGAGCATCTCGACGTGGTGACGTTCGCGCAGGTCCTCGTTCAGCCAGCGCGCGTAACGCTCCTCGAGGGCCTGGTTGTACAGCTTCTCGCGAATCTCGTCGCTCAACTCCTCGACCGGAGTGTGGGTCGCCTCGTCGCGCGCGTCGAGGCGGACGATGTGAATCCCGACGCTACTGCGAACCGGCTCGCTGTACTCGCCGACATCGAGCTCCTGCACGGCGACGTTCATCGCGTCCAGCATCGATCCGATCCGGAAGGTGCCGAGGGCGCCGCCGCTCTCGGCGGCCGGATCTTCGGAGTATTGGCGAGCCATGTCGGCGAAGTCCTCTCCGTCGTCGAGCTTGCGGTGGATCTCTTCGGCGCGCTCTCGAACGCTCTCGACCTCGTAGTCCGGGGCGTCGTCGGCCAGGCGCAAGACGATGTGGGACACTGTCACTTCGGGAGCCTGCTCGTAGTCGGACAGGTTGGCCTCGTAATAGCGTTGGACGTCTTCCGGGGTGACGCTGACCTTGCCGCGGATCTCGCGGTTGATCAGCTGCGCGCGTTGCATCTCCTGGCGGACTTGCGCTCGGTATGCCTCCGGCGTGATGCCCTGCTGGCTGAGCGCGGCGTAGAGTTGTTCTTCGGTGATTTGGTTCTGCTGACGGATTTGGTTGATGTAGTTGTCGATGTCGGCAGCCCCGATTACGATCCCCTTGGCGTCGATCTCGAGCTGAATGAGGCGCGAGGTGATCAGCGCATCGAGAACCGCTTCCGGCTGTTCCTGGCTGGCCTGGGCCGTGACCGGGCTCGAGGCGACGAAGGTCTTGAACTCGTAGAGTGTGATCGGCTCGCCGTCGACAGTGGCGAGGATCTTGTTGGCCAGCACCGCCTGGGCGGACGCTGCAAGCATGACGCTGACAACGAGCGCCCCTGCCAGCACCGCACGTCGAATCCCGTGCGCCGCGAGGCGCGACGCTTCAATCTTGCCCATCTTTCTCCCCACTCGCTTTCGGATCGCTACTCGCCTGCATCAGGGTCTGTAGCACGGACTGAATCTCTTCGACCACACCGTCCCAATCCTGTTCGACCGGTCGTATGCGGAGCTGGAAGTCGGTGGAGAGCTTGAAGCGATCCGCGTCGCTGTGAGCGATCTCGACGAGGCGGTCGACGTCGACCGGCGCTTCCGGATGAAACTGCAGATTGATCGCGCCGCCGACGCGGTTGGCCCTGACGATCATGCAGGTCTTGAGCGTTCGACGCAGCTCCATCACTCTCAGGAAGCTGTCGACCAGGGGAGGGATGGGGCCGAATCGCTCGCGCAGCTCGGCGGCGATTTCGTCGAGCTCCTCGCGGCCGCGGATTTCCGCGAGGCGGCGATAGAAGGCGACGCGCTGGGTCTCGTCGTGGATATAGCTCTCCGGGATATAGGCGGGGAAGCCGAGTTGGATCTCCGGCTCGACGTTGATGTTGCGCCGCTGCCCGCGCAGCTCCATCACCGCCTCTTCGAGCATTTGAGTGTAGAGCTCGAAGCCGACCGCGCTGATTTGCCCGGACTGTTGCTTGCCGAGCAGGTTGCCGGCGCCGCGGATCTCGAGGTCGTGGGCGGCGAGGCGGAAGCCGCCGCCGAGGTCGTCGAGCTCCTGCAAGACCTTGAGACGTTTCTGCGCTTCCCTGGAGATGATGTGCTCGCCCGGGATCATGAGGTAGGCGTAGGCGCGTTCGTGAGAGCGGCCGACCCGGCCGCGCAGCTGGTAGAGCTGGGCCAGTCCGAAGTGGTCGGCGCGGTTGATGATGATGGTATTGGCGTTTGGGATGTCGAGCCCGGATTCGACGATGGCGGAGCACACGAGGATGTCGATCTCGGCGTGCATGAAGCTGAGCATGACCTTCTCGAGCTCGCCCTCGGCCATCTGGCCGTGGGCGACGCCGACACTGGTCTCGGGCACGAGGCGCCGGATGTGGTCGGCCATGAGCTCGATGTTCTCGACGCGATTGTGGATGAAGAAGACCTGTCCGTCGCGAGCGCGCTCGCGCAGGATCGCTTCGCGAATCGTGTCGTCGTCGAAGCGGGTGACGTAGGTGCGGATCGACAGCCGGTCGACCGGTGGGGTCTCGATGACGCTCAGGTCACGGATGCCGAGCAGGGACATTTGCAGAGTTCTCGGAATCGGCGTCGCGGTTAGCGCCATGACGTCGACCTGTGTTCGCAGCTCCTTGATTCGCTCCTTGTGGCGCACGCCGAAACGGTGTTCCTCGTCGATGATCAGGAGAGCGAGCTTCTTGAACTCGACGTCTTTCTGAAGCAGACGGTGGGTTCCGATGACGATGTCGACGGTTCCCTTCCTCATTCCGTCGAGCACTTGCTTGATCTCGGCTTTGGAGCGGAAGCGCGAAAGCGTCTCGATCTTGACCGGATAGCCTTCGAAGCGTTTGACGAAAGTCTCGGCATGCTGGTGTGCGAGCACCGTCGTCGGCACCAACAGTGCGACCTGGCCGCCGTTCATGGCTGCCAGGAACGCCGTCCGCAGCGCCACTTCGGTCTTGCCGTAGCCGACATCGCCGCAAACCAAGCGATCCATCGGTTTGCTCCCGCCCAGATCGGCGATCGCGTCGCT
>JANQHZ010000649.1 GCA_028282445.1 Candidatus Binatia bacterium
GAGCCGTCGACCGGCCTTGATCCGGGCGCCCGGCGCGACTTCAACCGCCACCTGGTCGACCTGCGCGACCGCGACGGGGTGACCATCGTCCTGACGACACATTACATGGAGGAAGCCGAGCGCTGTGACCGCGTCGGCATCATGGACGAGGGGCGCTTGGTGAAGATCGACAGCCCGGCCTCGTTGGTCGACAGCGTCGGCGGCGATGTCGTCGTCGTCCATGCCGCGGACGCCGGCGCGCTGCAGGGGCGGATTCGGGAGAAGTTCGCGATCGATGCGGTCGCGGTCGACGGCACGCTGCGTATCGAGCAGGCGCGTGGCCACGAGTTGGTGCGCGACATCGTCGACGCCTTCCCCGGCGAAGTGAAGAGCATCACCTTCGGCAAGCCGACTCTCGAGGATGCATTCATTCACATCACCGGACGCAAGCTTTGGGAACCGAGCGAGGAGGTTGCGGCATGAGCGACGCGGGCGGCAGCGAGGCAGTCATGTCGGGCGTCGGTTCGGCCGCCGGAGCCGCCGCCGGCGGCGTCCAGTGGGGCGCGGTATCGACACTTTGGTGGCGCGAGATCATTCGCTTTCTGCGCCAACGCAGTCGCGTGACCGGTGCGTTCGCGCAACCGCTGGTGTTCTGGCTCCTGATCGGCGGCGGCATCAACGCATCCTTCCAAGCGCCGGGTGCCGCCGAGAGCGGCAGCTACATGTCGTACTTCTTCCCGGGGGTGATCGCGATGGTGCTTCTCTTCACCGCGATCTTCGCAACCATCGCGATCGTCGAAGATCGCCAGGGCGGTTTCCTGCAGGGGGTACTGGTGGCTCCTGTGTCGCGTTTGTCGATCGTGCTCGGACAGTCGCTCGGCTGTACGACGCTGGCGGTGGTGCAGGGGCTGCTTTTTCTCGTGCTCGCGCCGGCGGTCGGGTTTCCGCTGAGCGCGGCCGGCGCCGCGCTCGGCTTCGCTGTGATGACCTTGGTCGCTTTTGCGCTCGCCAATCTCGGGTTGGTCATCGCCTGGCGGATGGACTCGACGCAAGGGTTCCACGCCATCATGAATCTTCTCCTGCTGCCGATGTGGATCTTGTCGGGGGCGTTCTTCCCGGCCAACGGCGCGACAGTGTGGTTGCGTTGGCTGATGACGCTGAATCCGCTGACCTACGGAGTCGCCGCACTACGCCGGTCGCTCTATCTCGGCGACGTAGTGCCTCCCGAGGTGGCGCTGCTGCCGGGGATGGGGCTGTCGCTGGCAGTAACGCTTGCGTTTGCCGTCGCGATGTTCGCGATCGCCGTGGTGACTGTCCGGCGCAGCGTCGCTTGAGGCGCGCCTTGCGGGTATCGAGGCGTTACTTGCCGTCGATGTCGGCGAGATAGCGCAGGAACTCCGACTTGGGCGACAGTACCAGTCGCGTACCGGGAGTGATCGACTTGTCGTAGGCCTCGAGCGTACGTTGGAATTCGAAAAACTCGAGGTCGCGGCCGTAGGCATCGGCGAAGATCTTCACCGCCTGGGCCTCGCCCCGACCACGGGTGATCTCGGCGGTCTTCTTGGCTTCGGCCATGATGATCTGGCGTTCCTTGTCGGCTTCCGAGCGGATCTTGCGGGCTTCCTCGTCTCCCTCGGCGCGGAACTTCTTGGCTTGCCGCTCTCGCTCCGCCTTCATCCGGCGGAACACGTTCTGCTCGTTCTTCTCGGGTAGGTCGGCGCGCTTGATTCGCACGTCGACGACCTCGATCCCGTAGGCGCGCAGCTTTTCGTCGCTGGCGCGCGAGATCTCCTTCATGAGCTCGCTGCGGCGGGCGCTGACGATCTCGTTGAGAGTGCGGCGGCCGAGGTTCTCGCGCACGTTCGAGTAGACGATATCGTCGAGCCTGGACTGTGCGGCGGCCTCACTGCGCAGGGTGGTGTAGAACGCCAGTGGCTCGATGATGCGCCAGCGCGCGAAGTTGTCGACCACGAGCTGCTGCTTGTCGCGAGTCAGGAGCTCCTTTGGCGATGCGTCGTAGAGCAGGAGGCGCTTGTCGAAGTAGATGACGTTCTGGACGAAGGGAATCTTGAAGTAGAGGCCGGGCTCTCGAACCGTTCGCTTTGGCTCGCCGAGCTGGACGACCAGCGCCTGCATCCACTGATCGACCCGGAATGTGGCAGAGTTCCAAGCGACCGCTACGACTGCGATGGCGCCGACGACGAATGTGAGAAGGCGGCTCATTCCGATGTCTTTCCCGAGCGGCGGGTGACGGCGTCGAGCGGCAGGTAGGGGACAACCTGCTCGCCCGCGTCGCGATCGAGGACGATCTTTTCAGAGCGCTCGATGACCCGCTCCATCGTCTCCAGGTAGAGGCGCCGCTTGGTCACCTCCTTCGCCTTGGAGTACTCTTCGTACAGCGCTACGAAGCGCTCCGCTGCGCCCTCGGCGTTGCTGACGACGGCCTTGGCGTAGGCCTCGGCTTCGTTGACGATCTGGGCCGCCTGTCCGCGTGCCTTCGGTACGACGTCGTTGGCGTACCCGCGCGCCTCGTTGATCAGTCGTTCTTTGTCCTGCTCGGCGCTGATGACGTCCTTGAACGCATCGTTGACAGCATCGGGCGGGTCGACATCCTGCAGCTTCACGGTGATGATCTCTATGCCGGCTTCGTATTCGTCGAGCACGGCCTGAAGGAGCTCCTGGGCGTCGATCTGGATCCGCTCCTTGCCCTCGGTCAAGGCGTCGTCGATCTTGCTCGCGCCGATGACCTCGCGCATCGCGGCTTCGGCGGTGTCTCGAACCGCCTGGCGCGGGTCGGCGACGTTGAACAGGTAATTCGTCGTACCGTTCGGAGTCTGCTTGATCCGGTACTGCACGATGAAGTCCAGCTCGACGATGTTGTTGTCGCCGGTCAGCATCAGGGCTTCCTGATCGACCTGGCGGTAGCGCGCCGGCGGACCGGTCGAAATCGTCTCGAAACCGATTTCTTCCTTGCGGATCTTGGTGACCTGGACCTTGATGTCGCGCTCGATCGGGGACGGAAAACGGTAGTGCGGTCCCGGACCCTCCTCGCGAACCGCCTTGCCGAAACGCAGAACGACGGCGCGTTCGTCGGGGGCGACGATGAAGATTCCGGTGGCGAGGTATGCGAGCAGCAGTAGTCCGAGGATGAGCCCCGGGCCGAGGCTGTCGAAGAAGCCTCGCCACTGGTTTGCCAGTTCCTTGAGGCCCTCGAGAGCGTCATCGTCGTCCGCTCTGCGTGGAGGCCAGTCGCCGTTGCCGTAGCTCATGTCGGGTTTCCGTTCCTTCGGATCTTGCAGACTATCAAGCTGCTGGGGCGGGGCAAGGAGTCGGCGAGTCGACCGCGCCAAGCCGGCGGGCGTGCCTCTCGACGCGCCGAGCTTGGTGCGCGAGCTCGGCGCCGGCTACTTGCGCCGGGCTTTCTCGTACTCTTCCAGGTTGGGCGCGTCGTCCTCGACCCAGATCAGGTGGGCGCCGCACTGCGGACAGATGGCGTCGAGGTAGAAGACGCCGCGCACGCTGCCGAGAGCGATGCGTTGCTTGTGCTGGACGCCGTTTCGGTCCCTGCACTCGTGAAGGAACGTGCTGCCCACACCCTTCGCGGGTGCGCGCTGGGCCGGTTGGGCAGGTGGGAGAGTGATGATCGTCGGCACAGGATCAGGAGCGCAGGTCGGATAGGATGGCGGCGGTCGCGGGCGACTTGTTGAGCGTGTAGAAGTGAATTCCGGGGGCGCCGCGTTCCAGCAGGTCGCGGCATTGGCGGTTGGCCCAATCGATGCCGACGCTTTGCTCCTGCTCCGGGCTCTTGGCGCTATCGAGCGCGGAGCGCAGTCCGTCCGGAATGCGCGCTCCGCACATCTTGGCGATTCGTTCGATCTGGTGGCGATCGGTGATCGGCATGATGCCCGGTACGATGGGAAGTCCGATTCCTGCAGCCCGAGCGCGCTCGACGAAGGCGGAATAGTCGTCGTTGTCGTAGAAGAGCTGGGTCACGATGAACTCGATGCCGGCAGATACCTTGATGCCGAGATGGTTCATGTCGCGTTCGAGGTCGCGGCACTCGGTGTGGCCTTCCGGGTAGCCGGCGCCGCCGAGGCAGAACTGATCGCCGCGCTCGCGGATGAAGGCGACCAGCTCGCTCGCGTAGGCGAAGCCATCGGCGGGCGGAACGAAGCGTTCCTCGCCCTTGGGCGGGTCGCCACGCAGAGCGAGGACGTTCTCGACCCCCGCCTCGGCCAGTCGGTCGAGGATGGCCGCGAGCTCGTCACGCGAATGGCCCACGCAGGTGAGGTGCGCCATCGCTTCAATCCCGAAGTCCCGCTTGATGTGGGTGACGATCTCGAGCGTTTTTTCCCGCGTCGAGCCGCCGGCGCCGTAGGTGACCGATACGAAGCTCGGCTCGAGATGGCGCAGGTTCTCCAGTGCTTTGAGCAGCGCCGTTTCGCCCGCGGCCGTCTTCGGCGGGAAGAACTCGAAGGAAAACATGGGCCGCGATTCGCCGAATAGTGAGGAGATCTTCATCGAACAGTATCCAACTCGCTATCCTGCGCTAAAACACGCCCCATGCCAAGCCGAGTCCGAAGGGCGACGGGATGGCCCCTCGGGGCCAAATCAGGCCGGTTGCCGGCTTCTGCGGGCGGCAGTAGTCAAAATTGGAAGGATGCGGCCCGCAGGCGGACGGTGAGAGGGTGCGGCATGTACCGGAAGAGAACGTCGAGCGGGTACTTGTAAGACATCTCTTCGTTGACGGTTTCGGTCATGTCGTTTGCCGGGTCGGCGCGCACGTCGCTGAAGATTTGACCGGCAATGCGCACTTTCACGTACGGACTCTTGATGTTCTGCTCCACCAGCTCTGCCGCTGCCGTGCCGAGCCGGACGTATACGTCGCCGGCGTAGACGACGTACCAGAGGGTCGACCAGTGCTCTTCTTGAGCGTCGTCGATCGTTTGGATCTGCAAGGTCGAGCCGTCTTCCCACTCCTCGGGTGTCCAGCGAGGCCTCTCGGCGTGGACGGAGCCCGCCATGAGACTCAGGCAAAGGAAGATGGCGGCAGCTCTCGACATGATTCGACCGTTGTTCGCCGTTCGGACGGGAACGACGTCCGGGGTGCTTGTTCGGCACAGTACCACGAAAAGTGGACTGGCAAGAAGCGAACAATTGCGATCGACTAGAAAGTGTACTCGATCTGACCGGTGTACACGACATCGGCACGCAAGCCGTCGCGGTTCAGCGGAAACTGAAACCCGGCACCGAGCACGAATTGGTCGATCGGATTGATCTTAATTGCAATCGCCGACTGGATCACGTCGTCGTTGCTGCCGTCGCGATTGTCGTCGTGATAGCCGAGGAAGTCGGCGCCGAGGGTGAGCCAATCGGTGGCGCGGGCATCCGCTCCGACGATCCATTGGAACTGGCTGACGTCGCGGCCGCTGCGAAACGCATAGCCGATGTTTGCGTGCGGAGAGATCGCACCGAACTGGGTCGACGCGATCAACCAGGGGGTGAAGGTTGGGTCACGGAAGCCGAGGAGGTCGTCGCCGTTTCCGGTTGGGATGGTCAGCACGGCAGCGGTCGCGAAGTCGGCCCAGCCGGTGTCCGCGAAATGCCACTTTCCGCGTAGAAAGATGTCGCCCGTTCCGCTGGCCGTTTCATCGAAGGAGTCTTCGGCGCACACGAAGTCTTGGCTGCATTCCGGGTCGGTACTGGTCTTGATGACGCCGACCTGGTCGGTACCGAAAAAGACGTTGCCGTTGTTCTCAACGTCGACGATGCGCGCCCTCGCCTTGCCGCGCATCTCGATGCGGTTGATCGCGAGCGAGAGACTGACGTCGATATCGTCGGTCAGACCGTAGGCCGCGCTCAGGTAAAACAGGTCGAGGCGGAACTTCATGTCGAGATTGGTGATGATCAGGTCGTCCCCAAACATCTGTTGGTCCCCGGGCGGGAGGTCCTCGACGAATTCGGAAGGCAGGGCGGGTTGGCTGAACTCGAGGTCGGAGAGATCGTCCCCTTCGAGGGTGTCGAAATCGCTGTAGGTGTAGGAGAAGCCGACTGTCATCACGCCTTTTCCGAGGGTGGTCGCGCGCTCGGCGATCGACGGACCGAGGCTTTGCTCGGATCGGACGAAGGTGTCGAGATCTGAGTCCCAAGCGAAGCGAAATGCGCCGGTGGCCGACGGCACTGGTGCTTGCGATCGCGCCGCGGCCAGCACGGCCGGGAGGTTGCGAAACTGCTTGGCGAGTGCCGATTCCTGGGTGGCGAGGCCGTCGCTCGCTTGCGAGATCGTGGTCGCCAGGCTTCCGCCGAACAGGTTGGGGATCACCTTCGAGAGGTCCTCCCCCAGGCTGGACCCCGGCGATGTCGCAAGCGTCAGCGCCGCGGTCGCCAGTAGTCGCGGCAGTCGCGGGGACCGACCGTGGATCGTGGATCTCGCGCCTCGAGGTGGGCGCGAGTTGGAACCGTGCAGCCTCACGCGAGCCATTGTAAGCCCACCGACGGGGCGAAAGACAGGTCTGCGCTGCGACATTGTTGCAAAGCGGCTGATGCGCGCTGATTTGCTTCGATTGCGGCTTAACGGGCGGATGACGGTCCGATCTTCAGGCTGCCCTCGTGCCTCACGAGGATCTTGGTGAGTCGAACCTCGAGCCGGACCTGACGTCCGGTCTTGCGGTCGTCGAAGCGATCGCGGCGAGTGAAGGACACCGCCAGGTCGGCGCCCTCCATTTCGGTGGATATGTCGGTGAACTCGATCTCCAGGTTTTCGGCGGCGTCCATGTACGCCTGAATGGCTCGGCGTTGGCGGTCGGAGAATTTTAGATAGGCGGCAGCGACCTGGTCGACGTCCTTGCTCTCGATCGCGGCCCGCAGGCTTTCGAGCAACTCGGCGATCTGTTGGTCCTGCGGCGGCGACAGGTCGGCCGAAATCGACGGCGGCTCCTGTGCCTGAGCGGTCGCGACGAACAGCTCCAACAAGGCCCCGAGGGCATGGTCGGAGGGGGTGGGGGTCGGTGGCGTGTTGGTGTCGGCGGGGATCAGGCCCTCCGATTCGAGCAGGAGTCGATAGGCGTCGACGTCGGTGTTGGTCTCGGTCTGAATCGATTGGCCTTCGGCGGCCGACACCTGTACTCGCAGTCGTCGCAGCATGCTGAGTACCAGGGTCTTTTGCAGGTCGAAGAAGTTGTCGATTTCGCCCTCGATGCTGTCCGACGCTTCGTTGACTCCGCTGCCGGCGTCGATGATGCGCGCGTCGATTCGCAACGTCTCCCCCGTGACGTGGAACGCGCCGGTCACCAGGCGACCGACGCCGAGCTCGCGCGCGGTGTAGAGCGAGTCGGCTCCGCGCACCCGGGAAGTGTGATCGATCAGCTCCGGCGAGAACACCCGCAGTGCCGTCACCTTGCTGAGCTCGGTGTCGAAAGCGACGCGCAGTGCCTTGCTGATCCAGTCGAACTCCCGCTCGGCGCGGAGATTCTCGAACTCGAGCACGGCGATGGAGTTGCTACGATCCTCGTTGTCCTGCTCCGGCGCCGCCGCTACGGCCGGGGGCAGAGGCGCAGGCGCGGCGGCCGGCGCCGCTCCCGGCTTGGGATTGGTGGACACCAGCACGAGGTCGGTTCCCTCGGTTTTGGAGTAGGGATGCTGTTGCCCGCCGGTCAGCGCGGGTACACGCTTGGCGACGTAGCCGAACATCTCGGACACGGACAGCGCCCCGTCTCCGTCGGCGTCGGCGTTGCCGTCGAGCGCCTCGAGGATCGAGTAGGTAAAAGCTCCGTGACCGAGTGCCTTCTGCTCCTTCGAGTCCTCTCCCGGTCGCGAGGCCGCGAGCAGGAAAAAGCCCTCGCCGGCGCTCATCTGCGCGGCCATTTCGTCGGCCGAGACGACCTGGTTCGAGCTCAGGCCGAAAGCGCCGGAGTGGCAGGTGTCGAGCATCACGACGACGGCACGCACGTTGCGGCGAACGATGCGGAGCATCTCGTCGAAGTCGCTCATGCGCAGGCCTTCGGTGAGCAGGTTGTCGGTGCTCGCCGGGTGGGGGAGGAAGTAGTAGCTGCCGCTCGACAGGTCGCGCACGCCGTGGCCTGCGAAGAAGAGCGCGGCGACGTCGTCGGGGCCGGCTTTGCCGAGGAAGTTCGCCAAGCCGTCGAGCAGAGAGGCCCGGGTCACCTGCTGGTTGGTGAGGACCAGGCTCTTTACCTCCCTGTACCGTCCGCCCCGAGCCGCTCCGCGCAGGGCGCGAGCGATCTCCTCCGCGTCACGGTCGGCGAACTCGAGCTCGAGGTCCGCCGAGGCGTAGTCGCTGACGCCTACCGCCAGCAGCCAAAGCGTCGAGCTGGCCCCGGGTGCTGCGCTTTCGATGTACTCCTGCACCACGGGCTCCGCGTTGCGACCTCGCAACATCGACGGGTCGTAGATCGCCCAGGTAATCAAGGCGCTGCCGGCGAGACAGGTCGCCGCGAGCGCGAGTCGTGCACCCAACGTCATGGTCGGCCCTGATGCCATCCCTACGCGCGCGCCAGGTTTGGATCAATGGGAAACTTGAGGGGGGCGTTAGAACGGTGTTTTCACCTGTATTTGCTGCGCTTTTTATCTACGGCAAATGCCAATGGAAAAACTTCCAGATCTGGTGCAATAAAGACTGGCCCGGAGGCATCCCGATTTTGTGAAACCGATGACTGCGCGATGTTGCATGCGGGCAGGATTCCGGGCGGGAGAGGACCGTGGAGGCTCTGAGCGAAGCACAAGAAACACGCGACCTCATCCGACGGTGTCTCTCCGGCGACCGGGAAGCTGCGGCGACGTTTCAGGAACGTTACGGCGAGCTGATCTACGGTTACCCGATCCGGGTGTACCGGGTGCCGCCCGACGAGGCCGGGGACTTCTACGTCTTCGCCTTCGACCGGGGGCGGATTTTCCGGAGAGTGCGCACGTTCGAGGGGAGGGCGCCGTTCAGGGCCTACCTCCTCGGCTTCGTGCTCGACGATCTCGTTCTCGAATGGAAGCGCGGCGTGCGCGAGATCGAGACCGTCTCGCTGGAAAGTCTTGGCGAGCTGCCTGACCCGTCCTTCGCCGAAGGCGCCGAAAAGGAAGGTGAAGTTAGCGATATGGATATGGACCGAGTCGCAATGCGGGAATTGTTGAACGATCTCTCCACTCCGAAGGCTGTCGTCATGAAGCTCTTGTACGTCGAGGATCACGAGTTCGAACCGACCGAGGTACGGTACCTGTCGCAGGTGTCGGGCAACGCGATTCCCGAGGTGCTCGATCGGATCGAGGGCTTGCGGGCGACCGTGCGTGAGCGCGAGGCCGGCCTCAAGAAAATGGAAGACGCGCTCGACGCGGTGCAGGCTTGGATCCAGCTCTACGAGCGGCGTATCCAGCGAATCAACGAAGATCTGACCGCGTTGCCGCCGACCTCGACGGCGGCCGAGAAGCTGCGCGAGGAACGCGCGCAGTTGTCGCGAAAGATCGAGCGCCGGCGGGCGCAGCGCACCAAGCTGCTCGCGCAGTCGCAGCGGCGCAAGACGACCGCGCCCTACAAGGACATCGCGTCCTTGCTCAACACGAGTATCGGAAACATCGGGTCGCAGATCGCGCGCTTGCGGCGTGAGCTTATGACCAAGATCGGCGATTCGTCGAGCCGGCGCGCGCCGAACGCGTCCAGCTCCGGCGATTCGCTCGACGCACACTCTTGATCCCCGAGACGGAGGATAAGTTCATGGACGGCAGCATGGTGAGGCTGAGCGATTGTCCCGATTTCGAGGACTTGTCGTGCTTTATCGATGAGGAGCTCGAATCGACCCGACGAGAGGTCGTGCGCGCGCACGTCGCGACATGCGAGCGTTGCGCCAGCTTGACGGCGAGGTTGCAGCGCGGCTTCGACGGAGCCAGCGGCGGCTTGGACGGCGGAGTCAGCGGTTCGCGGTGCTCCGACGAGGAAAGCCTGATTCTCTACTTGACCCAGGGCCTTTCGGAGAGTGAGCGCGGTGCGGTGGAGGCTCACCTCTCGCGCTGCGATGCCTGCGTGTACGGCATCGCTCTGCTGCGCAAGCGCCTCCATATCGACAGCACCGTCGATCATGCCGTGCCGACAGCGCTTCGTGAGAAGGTTCGCGACATCATCGAAGCCGGTACCCGCGATCTGGCCGATCACGCGGCGCCTCCGGCGGCCGGCTGGGTCCACCGCGTCCAGGAAAGCCTCGATCGCTTCCTGCGCCTGCCGGTCTTGGTGCCGGCCGCGGTTGCCGCCGGGGCGTTGCTGGTGGTGGGCGTGCAAAACCAAAACGCCATCTCGGGCGGTGCATCGGGGATCCGTGCGGTCGAGCAGGTTTCGACGATGCGGGTCACGGCCAACCGAGCCTTCGTTCGCGACTTGCCGCGGGCGACCGGAGCGGTGGTTGCGGAGCTTCGGGTCGGCGAGCTGGTTACGCTTGCGGGAGAAGATCGCGATTGGTACCGAGTCATGTTGTCGAAAGACCGGAGCGGTTGGGTGGAGAGAGAAGCCTTCGAGTGAGCTGTGGGATGTAGGGACCGAACGACGCGTCGAGGGGCTATTGGCCTGCGCGATGGACACTTCACGGTCCCGTTGCTCGCGGTGCTTTCGATTGTCGGCGCTTGCCTTGTCCGCCCCGTTGTGGCGCAGGATCCTCTCGCCTGCGGCGAACCGGTCGCCGGTTTCGTCAGCGGCGAGCAGGTCGACGTCTACCGAACCACGCTCGCGGCCGGGACGGTAGGCTTCCTGCAGGGCTCGTTCGTCTCCGGCGACGGCGGCGATACGCTGCGGATTCGCGTAACCGGCCGCGGAGTCGACGTAGAGACTTGTAGCAACGTCGCCTTCCTGGATTCGCAGGGCGGTCCGCTGACGATCGAGGTGTCGCCGTGTTTCGGCGGCAGCGGCGGCGACTATCTGCTCAACCTGGCGGTGATTTCTTCGAGCCAGGATCACTGCGGTTTTCCGCTGCGCTGCGGGGCGACTCCGGACGGGATCGGTCTAACCGAGCTCGGCGAAGTGGACTCGTTTCAGCTGACTGGAGTCGCCGGTGGCGAGATCGCGCTGCGAATCGACGACGCCGACGGCCGCGAAGGAGCATACCTACTTCGCGTCTTCGATCCGCGCGGCGAGCAGTTGACTCGCGTATGCTCGGATCAGGTGACTTTCTCGACGACATCGGCGGCGCGCTACACCGTGCTCGTCAGCGCCTGCGGAGGGCTGACGCTCGGCGACTACCGTCTCGAGCGTTTTGACGAGACGTGCCCTCGCGGTCCGGTGATCACGACCATGGCGATGTTGGATCGGGGCGCATACGTAGCGCCCATCGACTACGACGATTTCGGGCGACCGGTCTACGAGTCGTCGGGAAGCGGGACTGTTGTCGTTGAGGGTCGCGTCGGT
Source organism: Candidatus Binatia bacterium (assembly GCA_028282445.1). Classification (GTDB taxonomy): domain Bacteria; phylum Desulfobacterota; class Binatia; order HRBIN30; family CADEER01; genus CADEER01. Next base: position 11,369 of record JANQHZ010000649.1, read on the forward strand.
GCTTCGTTCCGCGCTGTTGGCGAAGAAGCGCTGGCGATCGGTTCTCTGCCGGACTTTCAGGCGATCGTGTCGCGACCGCTGGGTGACGGCAATCCCGCGGTATGTGACCAACCGGAGCGCGGAGGAGTCGCCGCCACAACGCCGTTCGGCTTTCGCGGCGACCCGGTGTCCATCGAGCGGATCAACGATTTCGGTTGTCGAGTCGATGACGGAACCGGCCAGGCGGTCGGCAGAAGAGACCCTTTGACGTCCTGTGAAGACAGCTCTTTCTTCGATTTCTTGGATCCGACCACGGATATTCAGTTCTGTGCCCAACTGCCGCGTGCCGCCGCGTTTCCTCCAGGCGATACGGTCCTGGCGGCGCGCATTCGCGATCTGGACGGTGTTCTGGGTGCTGTGCGCGAGATGATCGTCCGAGTGCCGGAGGCTACCGTTCCGACCGTGACGCCGACGCCGGTGCCACCAACCGCCACGCCGACCCGCACTCGGACGCCGAGGCCGACCACTCCTCCCGCCACCCGGCCACCCGGCCCCTGCACTTGCGACTGCAATATGAGCGGACGGGTGCGGATATCCGAGCTCACCCGCTGCGTCAGGATCGCTCTCGGGTCGCTCTCGATTGCCGAGTGCCGAGCCGGTGACCGCGACGACGACGGCAACGTCGCCATCGGCGAGTTGGTGGAGGGCGTCAACAATGCGCTGGTGGGTTGTCCACCGAAGCCGGTCGACGACCTGCTCTCCGCCCGCTGAGGCAGGCGGGCGGCATGAGCGCGCGATCTCGGCCGAGCGGGAACGGCCGCAGCACGAGATCGGATTCCGCCCGGCGCGACTGTCCCCACGCACCGATGTGTGTCGGGTGCCCGTACTACGGCGTGCGTTACGGCGAGCAGCTCGCGCGCAAGCACCGGCGCGTCGTCGATGCGCTTGCGGAGCACGCGCCCGCAGTCGCGGTCGAGGTCGACAAGCCGGTGCGGGCGGTTCGCCTTTTCGGGTACCGCAACCAGGTCAAGCTGGTGGCGCGCTCTACGCGGCGCGGATTGCTGCTCGGTGTCTATCGGCCGGGGACGCATCAGGTGGTCGACGTGTCGCAGTGTCCGGTGCACGACGCCCTGATCGAGCGCGCCCTCGCGCTGGTGAAGCGCTTGGTCGAGCGCAGCGAGGCGCCGATCTACGACGAGCGCAGCGGTGAGGGGTGGCTCCGCTACGTCGCGGTGCGCTCCTCGTGGATGCGCCGGACGACGCAGGTGGTTTTGGTGGTGTCCCATCGTCGTTGGCCGGGGGAGAAGGATCTGATCGGGCGCCTGCGGCGCTCGCGGGGGATCGGCAGCGTCGTGCTCAACGTCAACGACACGACCGGCAACACGATTTACGGCGAGGAATTCGTCGCCATGACGAAGTACGACGCTCTGATCGAGGGCGTCGGCGGCATCAAGTTGAAGTTTCGCGCCGGGTCGTTCGTGCAGGCGAATCTCTCGGCGGCGCGAAGGGCCTACGAGAAAGTCGCGGAGCTCGCGGATCTGGACGAGGACGACGTCGCCCTAGACCTCTATTGCGGCGTCGGCGCGATCTCGCTGTTGCTCGGCTGCCACGCGAAGTTCGTGCTGGGAGTCGAGTACTCGAAGGGCGCCGTTCGCGACGCGGCGGAGAACACCCGGCTCAACGGGCTGCACAACGTTCGCTTCCGCGCCGGCGACGTTGCCGCGATCGTTGCGAAGCTCGGCGAAGAGATGGATCGCATCGACGTCGTCACGCTGAATCCGCCGCGCAAGGGCGCCGGCGCCGCCGCGGTCGACGCCGTTGTCTCGCTGGCGCCGCGACGAATCGTGTACATGTCGTGCGATCCCGATTCGTTGGCGCGCGATCTGGAGCGGCTGGCCGGCGCCGGCTATCGAACCGCTTCGGTCACTCCCTTTGATTTCCTGCCCCAGACCGATCATGTGGAGTGCGTAGCCCTGGCGGTTCGAAGCTGACGATGCAAAGGGAGGTGAACGAATGCTGGTGAGGATGCTCGACGTTGGAACTTCCTTGATTTCGACCATCGGTCGAGGGGCGACTGGTTTCCAGGTCGGTGCGATCGGTGAGCGACCCGAGAAACGACTCAAGCTCTACGAGTACGAAGCGTGTCCGTTCTGCCGCAAGGTGCGCGAAGCCTTATCGATCCTCGACCTCGAAGCAGAGATCTATCCGTGCCCCCGCAACGCGCCCCGCTACCGGCACCAGGTCGAGAAGCGTGGCGGCCAGATGATGTTCCCCTACCTGGTCGATCCCAACAGCGGTGAGTCCCTGTACGAATCGGACGACATCGTGCGCTATCTATTTGACCGCTACGGAGACGGCGGAGTTCCTCTCGGCTTGAGCCTCGGCCCTCTGACCGACGTGTCGTCCTTCGTCGCGTCGGCGGCGCGGCTCGGGTTCGGCGGCCTCTACAAGAAATCGAAGCCGCCTAAGAAAATGCTCGAGCTATACAGCTTCGAGGCGTCACCATTCTGCCGCATCGCCCGCGAGGCCCTGTGCGCGCTCGAGATTCCGTACGTGCTGCACAACGTCGCCAAGGGAAGCCCCAGTCGCGCCGCCTTCGTCGAGCGATCCGGCAAGATGCAAGTACCGTTTCTGATCGATCCCAACACCGGCGTGGAGATGTTCGAGTCGGCGGCGATCGTCGACTATCTGAACCGCACCTACGCGGCCGGCGGCTGATCGGACGCGGTCCTCGGGCGTCGCGCGCAGAGCCGCGATTGCACTGGGCTCACGCCAGAGTGAGCTCGCGGTGCGCCTGGGTCAGGCGCTGTCGGATC
>JANQHZ010000750.1 GCA_028282445.1 Candidatus Binatia bacterium
GGCAGACCGAGGTCGGCGGCCGACTTGAGCGTATCCCCTGCCAGGATCCCCAGGCCGCCCGAGTAGGTCGGGATCCTCACGTCGAGGCCGACTTCCATCGAGAAGTAAGCAATCTGCATCGTATCAAGCGCTCCCGCGAAAGGATTTGCCCAGCTCGTCTTGCCGTGACGGCGGAGTGTACAAGTTCCTACGCCGAAGGCTACGGGGCCCCCGCCCGTGGCGGCGCGATTCTCACTTCCGCGCCGGACATTCCGACTCGGAGCACTAGGCGAGGCCGGCGAACGGCGCCATGTCGAAGTAGTCGCGCCAGCCCGAGATCTTGCCGTCGTCGGTCAGCTCGAAGACGCCACACACCGGCAACGCGACTTCGCCCGACGCCATCTTCAACGTGTCGACGCGCTCGTTCATCACGACCTTGCCGCTCACCAACTGATGCCGAATATCGAACTCGACCGCCCCCGCCGTCGTACCCAAGAAGCCCTCGACAAATGCGCGAATCGCCGCCTTACCGACACAGGGCTCCATGGGAATGTTGTGATAGACGGCATCGTCGGTGAAGGCATCGATGATCGCTTCGATGTCGCCCCTTCCCCAGGCAGCACAAAACTCACGAACGATTCGATCGGCATCCATGGTGAAATCCTCTCTTCCGCGGCCTAGGCCGGTATCGGTGTGAATGCGACTCGGGCGCCCACGAGCGCACGTCGCTTCAGAAATGCCAGGGAAAGGACGAGTAGTCCTGCGGTCGCTTTTCGAGGAAAGCGTCGCGCCCTTCCACCGCCTCCGGCGTTCCGTAAGCCAGCCGCGTCGCCTCGCCGGCAAAGATCTGCTGCCCCACCAGGCCGTCGTCGACCATGTTGAAGGCGTACTTGAGCATCCGCATCGCGGTCGGGCTCTTCGAGTTGATCTTTTTCGCCCAGTCGAGCGCAAAGCTCTCGAGCTCGGCGTGCGGCACGACGGCGTTGACCATCCCCATCTCGGCGCCCTGCTGGGCGGTGTAGTCGTCGCCGATGAAGAACACCTCGCGCGCCTTTTTCTGTCCGACCTGGCGCGCCAGCAATGCCGAGCCGTAGCCGCCGTCGAAGCTCGCCACGTCGGGATCGGTCTGCTTGAAAAGCGCATGCTCGGCGCTGGCGATCGTCATGTCGCAAACGACGTGCAGGCTGTGCCCGCCGCCCACCGCCCACCCGGGGACGACCGCAATCACCACCTTGGGCATGAAACGAATCAAGCGCTGGACCTCGAGAATATGAAGCCGGCCCAGCCGCGCCGGGTCGGGCTCCTGGGGAGCGTCCCCCTCGTACTTGTAGCCGTCCGCTCCGCGAATCCGCTGATCGCCGCCGGCACAAAAGGCCCAACCGCCGTCCTTTGGCGACGGACCGTTCCCTGTCAACAACACGCAACCGACATCGCTGGTCTCGCGGGCGTGATCGAGAACCCGGTAAAGCTCGTCCACGGTGCCCGGGCGAAACGAGTTGCGGACCTCCGGTCGGTCGAAGGCGACCCGCACCGTGCCTTGATCGACGGCGCGATGGTAGGTGATGTCCTTGAGGTCGAAGCCCGCGACGGGCTTCCAGCGCTCCGGGTCGAATGTCTCCGAAATCATCGAATCCTCCTGTAGACCGCGGTCATTCCTGTCGATCGAACAGCGCCGAGTGAATCAAGCCGAACACGTCGGTATTGTCGATCACCGCGGGTAGGTCCCGATACGCCGCGTCCGGGCCGAAAACGAACAAAGGAACGTCCATACCGCCGTGGGTCTCAAAACGCAGCGGTACCCCGGCGCGTTCACGAAAGTCGGTCGAAGCGAGCGACTCCGCGCTAAGCGCCGGCGGCGGGTCGAGCGACGCCGACGGGCCGTTGGCGTAGAGCATGGCCGTATAGGGAACGCCGTGCTCATCCACTCCCGCTTGCGCGAAGATGTCACTGCCGGACGGCGGATATCCCGCGATCACCATGGTGTGGTCGTGGTCGGAGGTGACGTAGATGACGTCTCTTGCCGAGCTTCGCGCCAACGCGACCTCGATCGCCTCGTCCATCGCCAAGGTGTCGGCGATGGCGCGGCGGCCGTTGTTGACGTGATGGGCGTGGTCGATTCGACCTGCCTCGACCATCAAAAAGTAGCCGCGGGGATCTCGCTTCAGCATGTCGATGGCGAGCGCGGTCATCGCGGCCAAGCTCGGCTCGTCGTCGCCGCGATCGCTCTCGAAGGCCATGTGCGAGTCGGCGAAGACTCCGAGCAACTTGGCGGCGCCGCGCGCCGACTCGGCTTCGGCCGCGGTTCGAACGTAGACGTACCCCGCCCGCTTCAACTCGGCGATCAGGTCGCGGCCGTCGGTCCGCCTCCCGCCCGAAGCCTCGGGAAGAAAGAGCGCTCGACCGCCACCGAGGATCACCTCCATGCCGTCGCCAAGGGCGGAGCTGGGCCCCCCTGGGACCAATGCCTCGGCAATTTCGAGCTCGTCGTCTCGGTTCGCGACGTGAGCGTACAATCCCGCAGGTGTTGCGTGGGTCAGCCTGGTGGTGGTCACGACCCCGGTGGACAAGCCGCGCTGCTCGGCCAACTCGACCAGAGTGGTCAGCCGCTGCCACGCTCCGTCCGCCCCGCGGCGGACGGAAACCGCCCGGTTGGCAACCTTCGCGCCGGTGACCATAGCGGTGATCGATGCGGCGGAGTCCGTGACCATCTGGTCCAAGCTGGCGGTGCGCACGAGGCAAGAGCGCGGCGCCCGATCGACCGCAAGACGCGCCGACGTCGGCGGCGATACGCGATCGCGCGCGCCCTTGTGGATCCGCGCCGCGGTGAGCGTCGACACACCCAAGCCATCGCCGACGAACAGGATGACGCCACGTCCGGTTTCGACCTTGCCCGAACCTCCCCAAGCCGTGCTCGCAACGACGAGCGCAACCAGCAATGCCAATGAACGCAAGCATACGATGTGCCGTGTCGTCATGGTTTCTTCTTGTACTTGAACGGCGCGAGCTCGACACCGCTCTGCCGGTCGGTAACGCTATCCGCGATCATCGTCGCCGTGATCGGTGCCAGCAGGATCCCGCTGCGGTGGTGCCCGGTCGCGACGCTGACGTTCTCATAGCCACTGACCGGGCCGAGGATCGGACGCCGCAACGTACACATCGGCCGTATGCCCGCCCACTGTCGAACCAACGGTGCATCGCCGAGCTCGGGAATCATGGTCGCGGCGCGGCGAAGCAGGAGCTCCAGCGACGCCGCGGTGACTTGCTTGTCGGCTTGGCCGCGGCCGCTGGTCGCACCGATCAACAACTCGCCGTTCGCGCGCGGAACCAGATAACCGTCGCGCCAAACGGTCGTGCGCTGCAGCATGCGCTGCGGGCGCAGAGCGATCATCTCACCGCGGTCGGGACGGATCGGCATCTTCGCCCTCAGCAGCTCACCCACCGCCCGCGAGCCGACCCCGGCCGCGACGATCAACTCGCCCGGCTCGAACTCGAGGTCACCGGCGGCGACCGACTGCAGGCGTCGCCCATCGCGGGCCGCGGCGCGAAAAGGATGGTCACAGAGGAAGCGCGCTCCATAACCTTCCGCCGAGCGGCGCAGGGCGTCGACGAAGAGGCTGTTGTTGATCGCAGCGTCGCCCGCGAAAATCGCACCGCCGGTCGCCGCCTCGGTGACCGCGGGTTCGAGCTCGCGCACCTGCCCAGGGTCGAGCAGCTCGGCCGCCTCCCCTTGCGCCGTTCGCTTCGCCACGACTCGCCCGAGCGCGTGTAGATCGTCGTCGCCGAGCGCCAACTCGAGGAGACCACGATCGCGGTATTCGACGTCGATCCCGGTTTGATCGCGCAAACTCTCGACCAAGTCCGGAAAGAGCCGCGCGCTTTCGCGCTTCAGGCGGAACAGCGCACCGCCCGGAGCGCGCGAGCTCGCAACCGCCAGCACCCCGGCCGCTGCCGACGAGGCTTCGCCGCCGGCGACTCCGCGATCGACGACAACCACCGAGCCGGCGCGCCGACGCGCCAACTCCCGCGCAATCGCGCACCCGATGACTCCCGCGCCGACGATCAGGAAGTCCGGGCAACGAAGCGACGCCTCCATGCCTCGGGACGTTTAAATCATACGGCAAGGCGACGCCATCGGGGCGCCAGGCAGAACCTCCGCGGCCGCCGATTGAGATCGACGCCCGAAGCCGCCCCTAGCGCCGGCGGCACCCGCCCCATCGCCGATCGGCTCGGCCGGTGGGCGAGGTTCGAGCCGTGTGAAGCTTGCCTTACGGGAACTGCGGCGGACCGAAGCGGATCGCCTCGGTGCCCTCGATGTGCTCGGGGGTCAGGTACTGCGTACCGTCGAACAAACTGATCACGTCACCGGCCGCGTCCTGGTTGCCGCCGGTCAGAAACCCGGTCACACCCGCCAACTCGGCACCGACGACGGTGACAATCAATCGAACCGGGACGTAGAGGATGTTCAGACCCGCAGCCGCCAACGCGAAGCCGGGCTTGCGCTCACGAACCTCCATCGGATCAGCCGCAGACACCTGGCTCGCCGCCAGCATCACTACGCAAACCGCAAGAAATGTCTTTTTCATCGCACGCATCGTCATCACCTCTAGCTTGGAAGATAGCCTCGCAAAGGCGACCTGTCACCCCAAAATTGCGGATCGGTCGATTGCGGTCAGTTTCGGCCCCGGCGCGGGCCCCCACCGCCGGACGCGGCATCGACTCATCGAGCTATCCGCGGTACTACTTGCGATATGAGTCGAAGCTGCGTTGTCGTCGGCGGTGGCGTCGCTGGACTGGGCGCGGCCTTTCGGTTGTCGAATGCGGGCATCCGGGTGACGGTCCTGGAAGCCGACGACAGCTACGGCGGACGGGCTCGCACCGAAACCGTCAGCGACTGCGTGGTCAATACGGGCGCGGGCTTCGTCACCAGCTTTTACGACGCGACCTTGGCGGCATTGCAGGAGTTGCGACTACGCACCTTCGAGCCGGAGGCCGAGTACGGAGTCGTCGCGACCCCCTTCGGCAAGGTACCGCTCGACCTGCGTTCGCCCCGTCGCCTGCTGCGCTTTCCGCTCATCACCACCACCGGAAAGCTGCGTGCGCTGTCTCTCTTTGCGCAATCCCTGCTGCGGCGACCTCTCCACCTCGGCAAGCCAGAGAGCTTGGCCCGGATGGATCGAGGGTCGACGATCGAGAGCTGGGGCCGCCGCGCGCTCGGCGAGACCGCGTATCAATACCTGCTTCGCACCAGCGTCGAGCCGTTCTTTTACTTCGGGGCCGAACAAGCCTCCTCGGCCCTTGCCAAAGCTTTGGTGCGCCACGCCCGCGGCTGGCACATGCTGGCGATCGAGGGCGGCGTCGGCACGTTGTGCGACGGCCTCGCCACCCGGCTCGAGGTCCGCACCGGCTGCAAAGCCGCAGAAGTCGAAGAGCGCGACGGCTCCGTGATCGTTCACCATTCGGGCGGCAAGATCGAGGCCGACCACGTCGTGCTGGCACTCCCGGCACCCGACGCAGCTCGCCTACGAGGCAACATGGCCGAGGACGACCGCAAGCAGATCGAAGCGGTTCGCTTCGTCCCCAACATTCTTCTGTACTTCGGATACGAGCGCCCGATCACCGTGCAGCACCCGCTGGTCACTCCGGGCGGCCCAGGCCGCCATTCGATCGCGCGGATCCGTACGATCTCACAGTGGGTCCCGAGCTACGTACCGGAGGGCAAGGAGCTGGTATCCGTTCACGCCACCAGCTGGCGCAGCGCCGAGCTCATCGACGAGGAGCCCGAGCAGATCATCAACGCCCTGCGGCGCGATACGGAGAGCATCTTCGGCCGACTGGCCGACCCCGATTGGATCCGCCTCTACCCTCGCCGCAGAGCGGTCGTTCTGCCCGAGCCCGGCCACTACCGCCGCGTCCGGGCGTTCCTGAAGAAGCCGCGCAAACGTATGTTCTTCGCAGGAGATTGGCTGACCGGCTCGACGATCGAAGGCGCCGTCCGCACCGGAATCAACGCCGCCGAAGCGATTCTGTCTCAATGAGAACGAGAACCCGCCCCTCACCCCGGCTCGAGCGGCGGCCGACCGAACGCCGCCGCTGAAAGCGATGGCGCCATACGTCCATCCAGCTCTTGGCGCGGTCGCGCTGGCGGTCCTCCTCTATGCCGCCTCGTTGGGAATTCGTTCGCGTGGCCGTGCCCGGCGGCGCGCGACGCTGCTCGCGCGACATTCCAAAATCGGCCCGCTCGCGCTCGCCCTCATCGCCGGCACCTGGGTCGCCGGCGCGGTTTCTACCGTGTTTCTACGAGACGACCTCGAGCTGGCCGAGAGTACGCACTTCGCCCTCGGAAGCGCTCTCTTGGCCGTGATGGCGCTGAGCTACTGGACCTCGCGCCAAGCCCTCGCCGGCAGCGCCAATGCCCGAGAGCTGCACGTGTGGCTCGGTGTC
>JANQHZ010000769.1 GCA_028282445.1 Candidatus Binatia bacterium
CGCGCGGTGATCTGTCCCATGCCGCTGCCACCGCCGGTCACCAGAGCTACATTGCCTTGAAACGCCATCGCCTTGTCTCCTTGGCGCTCGGAGCGCCGACCACTACTCCGCAATTCTCGCCGTTGCGGCTGTGCTTCACTCGTTTTTTGTTTTCGTCGCTTGGCTCGTTCGAGAACAACCCGGTCGAGGTTTCGCCGAAGTGGTGATTGCCCGAGTACGACGAGAGGCCAAGGAATACGCGCGATCCCTGCTTGTTGCAACCCGATTGCAGAAGCGGGGCGCGCTGCGGCCTCCGATTGAGGTGCTCGACAGCGCGTTGCGCGTAGGTATCAAGCGTTTTGCGAGCTCAACGCCGAACGGCGTCCGGTGAGGCCGAGACAAGCATGCCGGCGAAGCTTGCGGACTAGTCGACCGCGCGATAGCGGAGCGTCTCTCCGCCCAGGAAGATACGCAGCGCCGAGTCGCCATCGCCCACCGACTGGGGCGGCGACCAGGGCTGCGCCACCAACCGCACGCGGCCCGTGTTGCGGGGAAGTCCGTAGAAGTCCGCGCCAAAGTGGCTGGCGAAGCCCTCGAGTCGATCGAGCGCTCCGACCGAGGCGAAGGCTTCGGCGTAGGCCTCGAGAGCGACGGGTGCGCTGTAGATCCCGGCGCAGCCGCAGTCGGACTCCTTCGCGGCTCGCGTATGGGGGGCGCTGTCGGTGCCGAGAAAGAAGCTCGGGTCGCCTGAGGTTGCCGCCTCGAGCAGTGCGCGGCGGTCGCGTTCGCGCTTCAGCACCGGCAGACAGTAGTGGTGCGGCCGCAGACCCCCTGCGAAGATCGCGTTGCGGTTCAGGAGCAGGTGCTGGGGGGTGATTGTCGCCGCGACACGCGCGGGTGCCGCGCGCACAAACTCCGCCGCTTCGCGTGTCGTAATGTGCTCGAACACGACGCGCAGCGATGGGTAGCGGTCGATGACTTTCGAGAGGGTCTCCTCGAGGTACACCCTCTCGCGGTCGAATAGGTCGCAGTCGGGAGCGGTCGTCTCGCCGTGAACGAGCAGGGGCAGGCCCGAGGAGGCCAGCGCCTCGAGCACCGTGCCCAGCGTGGTCAGGTCGGACACACCTTCTGAGGAGTGCGTGGTCGCACCGCGCGGATAGACCTTGACGCCGACGACGTGCGGTGACGATGCCGCCGCCTCGATCTCCGAAACGGGTGTTTCGTCCGTGAGGTAAAGCGTCATCAGAGGCTCGAAGTCGGCGTCCTCCGGGCAGGCTGCCAGGATGCGATCGCGGTAGGCGAGTGCGTGTTCGACCGTCGTAACTGCGGGCACTAGGTTCGGCATCGCGATCGCGCGCCCAAAGCGTCGCGCCGTCGCCGCAACGACTCGCTCAAGCAGGGCGCCGTCCCGAAGGTGAAGATGCCAGTCGTCGGGTCGTCTGATCTCGAACCAGTCCGGCGGCCTATGAGGCGCGTCGTTTCGCTCCACCGTCCGGATTTTGGAGGACATGCAACCTCACTGCAAGCGCGTTGCCGCTCGGCGATAGGCCCCTGCGGCCTACGGGAAGAGGCTGCGGCAGCGCCCGCGAGCTACGCGGGGGAGGGGGGGCCGTCCGAGACAGGTGTAATTGCATTTGCAGTCGGGTTGCATTAAGGGTCGCATTATGAAGCGCTCGGACGCCAATCCAAAGCCCAAATCCCACCGCGCCGCGGTGTTGTCCTGTATCCACGGCAATATTGAAGCCCTCGAGGCGGTCTACGATGACGTGCGCGACGCGGGGGTCGACGAAATCATCTGTCTGGGCGACCTCGTCGGCTACGGACCGTATCCGAACGAAGTCATCCGCTTCATCCAGAAACACAACATCCCGACTGTCCGGGGCTGCTGGGACCAGGCCATTGGCGAGCGACACGAAGATTGTGGTTGCAAGTTCGCCACTGAGGAAGACGCCGAGTTCGGCAAGATGGTGTTCGGTTGGACTCTGCGTCGCGTTACAGGCAAGAACCGCCGATTCCTCGCGGAGCTGCCCTTCGGTGTGGTGCGTTCCAATACGCCCGCTGGGGCTCAGGTTTATGTGCATGGAAGCCCTCGTAGCTCTTCGGAGTATCTCACCGAAACGACCCATGAGTTACTCCTGTTCGAACGCGCCGCTGCCGCCGAGTGCGACGTTCTGATCTGTGGGCACACCCACATTCCGTTCGCTCGCACCATCGAGGGGACCCTGAGTGTTCGAGATGCTCCCGGTATCCGACCGCGACGACGCGCCCGTTCGGTAAAGCTGCAAACCAAGCTCATCATCAATGCCGGGAGCGTTGGCGAGCCACGTGACGGTCGATCGGAGTCGAGCTATGTCGTCTTCGACTCGGAATCGGGCAAGGTGGAGATCCGTAGAGTCGCCTACGATGTGGCCAAGACGGCCGAGGCGATGCTCGACCGCGGACTGCCCGAGCCGCTTGCCGACCGACTTCTTCACGGTAACGAGCTGGCCGAAAAAGACATGGACCAGGCTTGCGCATGCTGAGCTCGTCAAGTTCTGCCGCCGAGCCGGTCCCGAGTGTCGTTCTGGCGGGTCTCGAGTCGACCGGCAAGTCTGCTTTGTTTCGCAGCCTCACCGGCTTTGCGGCGGGGACGGAAGCGAATTTTCGCGGATCCACGGTGTCGTGCCGGCGCTGTTTTCTTCCGGATTGTGACTGCGACATCGTCGACACGCCCGGGATACGAGTTCGCGACGACAGCGCGACGACGGTGCAGGCGCTCGACGCGCTCGGTGACGCCGATACCGTCGTGCTGGTTGCCCGCGGCACCCACCTCAAGCGAGAGCTGGGTTCGCTCCTCGAGTCGCTGGGGACGCGGCTGGAGAATAAGCGAGTCGCCGTGGTTCTGACGTTTGGGGATCGAGCGACGGCTGGTTTAGACTCGGCGGCGCGCGAATTGGAGGCCGACTTCGGGGTACCCGTGGTGCCGGTCGATGCCCGTCGTCTCGACGATGCCGGGCGCCGGCAGTTGTTCGCAGCGATCCAGGCGGCCGACCGACTTCGATCGGTCGAAGATCTGCCGGACGTCGAAGAGGTCCGCGCGCAGCCTTTGCTATTCGATCGGCCGTTGATTGGACCGCTGGCCGCGCTCGCGCACGTCGTCCTGTCCTTCGCCGTTCCCGTCTGGCTCGCGTATCGCGCAGCGGAATACGTGCAGCCCGGCGTCGAGGCGTGGCTCATCGAGCCCGCACGGTCGCTTTTCGCGGCGTTACCGGAATTGCCGGCGGCGATTCTGATCGGCCCCTACGGTTTACTCACTCTCGGGTGGTACTCCTTCCTGTGGGCCTTCCCGGTGGTGCTGCTGATTGCGATCGTAACGGCGTTTAGCGAAGAGACGGGCTTGCACGATCGCACTACGCGCGCGCTCGATCCGTGGCTGCGACGCATCGGGCTCGCCGGTCGCGACCTGGTCCCCGTACTGACCGGTTTTGGCTGCAACGTGGTCGCCGTCGTGCAAAGCCGTTCGTGCTCGCGCTGCACCCGCAGCGCGTGCGTTTCGCTCGTCGCCTTCGGCTCGGCATGCAGCTACCAAATAGGAGCCACGCTTTCGATTTTCGGCGCTGCAGGGCATCCGTGGCTTTTCGCGCCCTATCTCTTCACGTTGTTCGTCGTCGGTGCGCTGCACACGCGAATCTGGCACGGCGCCGCAACCGATACGGAAGCCCTGGGCGACCCGGCCTTTCTGCAGAGACCGCGGGCCGCCGCTGTCTGGTGGCGGGTTCGGACGGTGTTGCGTCAGTTCCTGCTGCAGGCGATGCCGATCTTTCTTGTCATCTGCGCGGCGGCGGCGCTGCTCGAGTATCTCGGCGCAACCCAGGCCCTGGTTGGTGTCGCGGCTCCGGCGATGGGGCTTATCGGTCTGCCTGCAGAAGTGGCGCCCGGCGTCATCTTCTCGATTCTGCGCAAGGACGGATTGCTGACCCTGCATCAAGACGGCGGTGCGCTGGTGCAATCTCTCAACGCCGGAGAGGTCTTTCTCACCGTGTACCTCGCCTCGACCCTCACGGCATGCCTCGTGACTCTGTGGGCGGTGCGGCGCGAGCTCGGCGCGCGTCCGGCACTTGCCGTCGCGGGTCGACAGGCGATCACTTCGCTCGCGACCACGGCGCTGATTGCTATCGTTCTCTCGTCAGTTCATTTCTAGGGGCGACTATGCCCCCGCACCGAAACGGAGGTTGGAATGCGCGAAAAGATCAAGCTGGTATCGAGCGCGGGCACTGGTCACTTCTACACTGCGACGCGAAATAAAAAGACGTCGACTGAGAAGCTGCAACTCAAGAAGTACGATCCCAAGGCGCGCCGCCACGTCGTTTACCGCGAAGGCAAGCTTTAATCCGCATATCGTTCAGACATTTGTAGAAGGAGATCGGAATCATGAGTACGAACCAAGATGCGTTGACCCACTTTGCCACGACGGTCCAGAAGTCGGTGACCAAGGCGACGATCATCGAACCCCGAACGGAGCTCCTCGATGCTTCCGTGGAGTACTGTGTCAGCAGCGGTTATGTGATGATATCGGACGGATCGGCCAATCGGTCGTTCGTGACGCACATCAGCAACGTTGTGCTGGAGATCTCGTAACTCTTGAACGGAGTACTGCTCTCGAGCTCACACGCAGGAAGTCCCGTTGTGTGGGGCAGGGACTTTTTCGTTCAACAGCGCAAAGTAGGTTGCAGTGCGCGATAAGATCATGCTGGTATCGAGCGCGGGCACCGGTCACTTCTACACCGCGACGCGAAACAAAAAGACGTCGACGGAGAAGCTGCAGCTCAAGAAGTACGATCCCAAGGCGCGACGCCACGTTGTCTATCGCGAGGGAAAGCTCTGAGCGAGGTCGTCAGGGGTCGGCGGGGTCGCTTCGGCGTCTGGGCAGCAGTGTGAGGGGAGGGCTGGATCGGGCGGTGTGTTCGGCCAGCTCGGCCGCGTCGTCTTCGTCGTCCGCATCGTGAAGCGACTCGTCCCACAGCTCCGCGAACGGGTTCGGAAATCGGCTCCAGTCCATCCGTAGCTCGAGGTCAGTCAGCAGACAGGCTTCGAGAGCACGGCTCCAGTCGTTGGTGAGCGGGGCTTCGGCGACGAAGGCGAGCTCCGTCATGCGATCTCCCCACACGGGGTCCCATTCGTCCCGTAGGTCCGGGTTGGCGTGTAGCAGATCGCGTACCTCGCGCGCGGGCAGGCCCGCTAGCCAGCGTCCGTCCGGACGCACAAAGAACCCAGCCGGGCCGAATTGGTCGATCACAATGGCGTCATCGCGCGGCATGGCAAGCCAAACGGAGCCGAAGGAGCGGAGAATCGAGTCCGGCCAGCCGGTGACGAGGTTGTCGAAACGCTCGGGGTGGAAGGGGCGACGGGCGCGGAAGCAGTCGTGACTCGAGTTCGAGTCGCGAGCCAGAGCTTGCTTCCAAGCTGCAGCGGCGAAGGTCTTCTCGGGATGGAAGCGCTGGCGCGGGTACATGAGCGCCTTGGCGACTTCCCCGATGCTACTCGAAACGGTAGCGCGCGGGTTGAGTCGGCACACCAGACGGCGAGCCGAGCCCTCGGGATCGGAGCCATGCAGCCAGATTAGATCGCAAGTTTCGATAAACCCCGAAAGCGGCTCGAGGATCGATACTTCCCCGCCCGTCGTGTCTACGGGCAGGCCCGCGACGGCAGCGTCGTCGCAGGATTCCGCGAGCGTCCGGTCGTTGGCGATATCGTCCAGGAGTCGAGATGCATCGAGGCAGGTGGCGATCAGATGCACGGCCACGCGCGGCTCTTCGTCGAGCGCTGCGGTCAGGTTGCTGATGTCGAGGAGCGGCGGAACGTCGATCCAAAGCCGGTCGAACTCGCGGATCGGTATTTGCGCGATCGCTTCGAGCAGCGATTGGACCAGATGGCACTGACTGCAATCTCCACGCTCGACGCGAGAACCTTTGGCCGATACATAGGCGACCCGAAGGTGGGGATACGTGGCGCGGACGGAATCGAGCAACTCGGATCCGCCGGCATCCGGTAATCCTTGGACAAGGACCGTTGGGAGCGGTGCCGCGGACCGGCCACGGGTGAGATCGACCAGGCTCATCGATCGCGCTCGTCGGATGCGAAGACCACTGGCAAACTTAAGTGCCGGATTGCGCTTTCGTACCGCCGCGCGCAAGGCGATCGCGCAGGGTGCGTAGCCTCGGCGAGAGGTCGGCAGGCTTGGCCGCGCGCAGCGCCTTGGCGAACGATCCGTGCTTGTCGATCGTGCGCATGGCACGTGTCGAAAGGCGCAGTCGCAGGACGACACCCAGCTCTGGGATGACGACCTTGCGATACTTCAGATTCGGGGAGAAGAGCCGTTTGGACTTGTTGTTGGCATGACTGACGAGGTTGCCCGTCCGGGGTCGCTTCCCGGTGAGCTCGCAGATTCGAGACATGTCGGCGTCCTTTCGTTCTTGGCCGGCTTCGGTGTGCAGATGGCAGCGAGACGTCGCGTTCTAGGCGTTCGCCGCAGGCCTGCTCACGCCGACGGATTCTCGGCGGTCTCCGTCGTAGCGAGATCGGTTGCCGCGATCGGTTGCTGGCCTCGACGCTCGAGGACCCCGTTGAGGGCGCGGACGATCTTCGCTCGCTGGCTACGGCTCACTCGTCCGCCTTGCAGCGCGCGGTCGATCATGTGGGCGCGTACCGGCGCACCACTGCTGGGCTTTTCGATCCCGGCCTCGGTGTAGTTGGGGGACTCGGATTTGCGCCGGTGGATCTCGCGGGCGCGCCGAAGTTTGCGATCACGAGGGGTGGTTCGCTCGATTCGCGTCGACTCGCGCACGAGCTCGTCGATTGTGATGGTGTGGCTGTCGAGGATTGTCTGGAGGGAATTCATTGAGATCTCCGATTCAGAAGTGTGGTTGGGTTCCGAATTCTCTAAGATAAGTGAATTGCAGATGCAATAGAATTGCACTGATTTGGCTTGCAGACGGTCCGGAATCGAGGAAAGATCTAGCCGTGAGTGCGAGCAAGAAATCAGTCGACGATGCGGATCTTCGCGAGCTGCTGGTCGAGCGCGGCCTGCGGGCCACTCTTCCGCGGATTGTCATTCTCCGCGAGCTTGCCGGCCTCGACTACCCGATCGGCCATCCCGAGCTGTCGGATCGACTCGCGTCGGTTACCCTCGACCGCACGACGGTTTACCGCAATCTGATCGCACTCACCCGAGCGGGCATTCTCGTCCGCACCGATCTCGGCGACCACGTCGCTCGATTCCAGCTTGCTCGCACTGGCGGGACGACCCACGCGCGTCATCCGCACCTCCTATGCAACGACTGTGGCGGCATGGAATGCCTGCCCGGAGCACGCCTTGCCCTACGCGGCGCCTCCACCGGTGTGACTGTCGAAGAGATCCAGGTGCGCGGGCTCTGCCACTCCTGCAGCGTCGGCTGAGCGGAGGTGCGCCGCTTGGGGGACTCGTCCCTGGCGCGCACGGATCGAGCCGGCGAATGCCGCCTCGCGCCGCCCGAGAGCGATTCTATTATCGGAGAACCCGCAAGTTGACCGTTCCGTTCTCCCCCGATTCGACGATGTAGGTCTCGAGGTTGGGAAGCAGGCGCTCCAGGGTCTCGAGGTACAGGCGCTGTTCGGTAACCCGCGGCGCGGCGGCGTGCTCGCGGGCGAGAGACCGGAATCGATCTGCATCGCC
The DNA here is from genome assembly GCA_028282445.1 of Candidatus Binatia bacterium. Taxonomy (GTDB): domain Bacteria; phylum Desulfobacterota; class Binatia; order HRBIN30; family CADEER01; genus CADEER01. The sequence continues at coordinate 7,670 of JANQHZ010000769.1, forward strand.
GCGCGCCATCTCGATCCGCCGGTGACGGTCGGCGCGGGCCTCGGCGATGCGGCGCTCGGCTTCGCCTTCCGCCTCGGCAAGCACCTGGTCGCGGTACGCGCGTGCTTCGAGCGCCGCGCGCTCGCGGTCGGCCCGGGCATTCTGCACGTCCTGAAAGGCCTCCTGCACGCCGCCTTCCCGCGGTGGGGCGAGCTCTTCGATGGTTACGGATTGCAGGGCGATGCCGACGCCCTCCGCGTCGAGCAACTCCTGGACACCCTGTGCTACGTCCTTCCTCAACGCCGCGCGGCGACCGGCCAGCACTCCGTCGACTCCTTCCGAGATCAGAAACCGTGTGAGCATGCGCTCGCCGGCACTGCGTAGGAGCTCTCGGGGGGTCTCGTGTGCGATTCTGTAGTCCGCCAGGCTGCCGATGCTGTACTGAACGTTGAGGCGCGCGGTTACGATGTTGGTGTCGCCGGTTAGCCAGAGGTCCGATATCGCCGGTCCGGCAGCCGCGTAGGCACGGTAGCCGATCGGCATCATGAAGTTGGTCGCGGTTCTGGCGACGGCAACGCGACCGAACGGACGGGGCGGATTCCAATGTATCCCGGGTAGGACGTCGCGCGCGATCGCACGGCCGAAGACGAAGGCCACCGCGCTCTCATCGGACTGGACACTATATACGCCCGACGCCAGGTAGAGTGTCGCCGACAGCGCTGCCAGCACCCCGGCGCTCGCCTTGATGCGAGATCTCGACATCAGCGACTCGGCACTTCTCGGTCGGGCTGGGCGGATAGGAGGACGTCCAGGAAGGGGGAATCGGCCGGCAGCACCAGCGTGGTGTTGTCGTTGAGTACTTTTTCGTAACTCTCCAGGGTGCGTAGGAACTGGAAAAAGTCTTCGTGTCCGCTGTAGGCCTGGGCGTAGATTCGCGCCGCTTCGGCTTCTCCCTCGCCGCGTAACCTTGCCGCCTCGGCCTCGGCCGTGGCCAGGACTTGGGCCCGTTGCCGGTCGGCGTCGGCTCGGATTTTTTGGCCTTCCGCTTTTCCTTCGGAGCGGTATCCCCGGGCGATGCGCTCACGCTCCGCACGCATGCGAGCGAAGACACTCTGTAGATTCTGGGTTGGAAACGAGAGCCGGGTAATCCCAAGGCTTACGACCTCGATTCCGAAGTCGCTCGCTGCCACTTCTGCGGATGCCCGACGCACCCGCTGCTCGAGTCCTATGAGTCCCTCGACGTCGCCTTTCGCCGGGACGAGCTCGTCGAACGGCACGTCGCCGAGCGCACTGCCGAGCTCGGACTGCACGAGCGCCTGGAGGCGTGCCTCGGCAAACTCGCGAGTGCGCAAGGCGGCTAGGTACTTGAGCGGATCCGCGATGCGCCAGGAAAGGTAGCTCGCGACCAGGACGTTCTTCTTGTCAGCCGTCAGAAGCTCTGTCTCCGTTCCGGGCGTGGAGAGAATACGCTTGTTGAAGCGTGTCACGCGCTGAAACGGCGCGGGCAGCTTGAAGTAGAAACCCGCCTGGCTGTGGACGGCGACGGGGCGGCCGAATTGGGTGATCATCACGTGCTCGGTCTCGTCGACGACAACGGTTGCGGTCGCGCCGAGGATCGCGAGTAGGATGATGCCGATCGTCCCGATCAGCGTTTTCATCGTTTCTCCTTGGTGGTGAATGGTGCGGGCAGCCCGGTTGCGAAAGGCGGCCTCTGTGTGAGCGGTGGTTGCCGGGGTAAATCTTCCGGCGTGGTTGGGCTGGCGGGTGTATCGCCTGCCCCGCCGATCCAGAGGTCCAACTCGCCGCCGTGTCCCGATGCGCCGTTCACGTACTTGATCGGCGCGGCGAGGCAACGCTCCAACGTCTCGAGATAGAGCCGCGTCTCCGTCACCTGCGGATGACGACGGTGTACGCGGGCGAGATCGGTGAACGCTGCAGTGGCGCCGACGGCTCGAGCACGTGCCCGGACCGCATTGGCTTGTGCCTGCGCGGTCACGTTGGCGGCTTCACCACTGGCTTCAACAGTCCGCTCGGCTGCGTACGCGTTGCCTTCGTGAATCTCCCTCTGGCGGTCCTCGAGCGCACTTGCGACGTCTCGGAAGGACCGGTGGACGTTCGCCGGCGCGTGTACGTCGAGTAGCCGGGCGTCGAGAACCTCGATACCCAGCTCGAGCGTGGCGACGCGTTCGGCCAGCGCTTGCCGGAAGGTTTGCTCCGTTGCGCGCCTGGCTGTCGTGTAGAGCGTGTCGATCGGAGTTCCAGTGGCGATTCGAATCAGCTCCCGACGAGCCAGGCCGTGGAGCAGGGTCTCGGGGCGCTCGATTCCCAGGGTGAATCGGACGGGATCGTTTACGCGGTAGTGCACGACCGCGCGCATATCGATCACGTTCTCGTCGGCGGTGATGTAGTAGCTCTCGGTCGGGTCCGGAACGAACCCGCCGAAGATGGAGCTCTCCCCGACGCGGACCTCACGGACGCGCTCGACGTCGACCGCGAAGCCGCGTCCGATCGGCGCAGGCCACTTCAGGTGCAGACCTGGCTCGAGCTCGCTGGCCACGACGCGCCCGAGCCTCTGTATCACCCCTTGCTGACCGGGTTGGACCACGAGCATTGCACTGGGCAGGACGGTGAGCATGGCCGTGAGCGCTGCGGTGACGAGAAGGGTCGGGCTGAGCAGGTGGCGCGGCTCGAATTGGCGCGCGGCCTCACGGAGTCGCGTTGTCTGATCGCGCAGTTCCTGTATCCCCCCGCGGAAGCGAGTGCGCTGCCCGGAGCGCACCAGAAGCACCGCGAAGGCGAAGCCGGCGGTAAGTTTCAAGGTCGCAAGAGGCCAGGAGTCGTATCCTTCGAACGCACCGAGAGTCGACTGGCGGACCGTTTCTGCTGCCAATGCGTCGAGGAGGAGGCCGGCTGCGAGGGCCACGCCGATGATCGACCCGAGGTAGATGCGCAGCCGCGCGGCACCGAGCAGGCGGCCGACTACCGCGATGGTGGCGGCGTTGGTGGCGGGTCCGACGAGTAGGAAGACGAGGGCAGCGCCCGGTGAGAGACCCTTCGCCACGAGTGCAGCGGCCACCGGTGTCGAGGCACTGGCGCACAAGTAGAGGGGAATGCCCGCCAGGATTGCCAGCAACATGGGGAGGATTCCCGAATCGAGCCCGAGCGCGCCCGAGAAGAGGTCGTCGGGCAAGGCGGCGGACAGCACGCCGGTGAGGACGATGCCGACCAGGAGCCAGAAACTGAGGTCGTCGAGAAGGTCGACGAACCCGTAATGAACTGCTCGACGCAGGCGCGAGGCGAAGCGCGGCGGCCGGCTGTTGGCCGCCTGGGCATCTTCCTCGTCGATTGCGGGTGGGTCGTGGTGTTCGTGCGTGTGTGTGGGAAGCCCGTCCAGCACCGTATCGTCGAGCGGTTGGTCGCGTCCCGGCAGCGCTGCCGACAGCAGGCCGGCGACGAGCGCCGTCACTACCGCCACGATGGGGCGCACGACCGCCATGACGCCGCCCATTAGTCCGTAGGTCAGCGCGATCGAATCGACGCCGGTTTCGGGCGTGGACACGAGAAAGGCCATGGTCGGTGAACGCGCGGCTCCCTTCTGGCGCAACGCGGCTGCTGCGGGGAGGACACCGCACGAGCACAGGGGGATGGGCGCTCCGAGGATCGCGGCGGTGGCGATCCCACGTGGGTCGTCGCGGCCGAGGTGGCGCGCAATGATTTCCGTGGGCAGGAACTCGTGTAACAGACCCGCAATCGCGAATCCGATCAGGATGTAGGGCGCTCCCTCGTAGAAGATGCGCGCCGTTTCAGCGATGGCGGTCGTCAAAAAGTCGACCATGGTGATTCAACTCGCCGCGGCTGCCCGGTGTCCAGGGTGCTTCGGCGCCGTACCGAAATACCGTCTTCTATTAGCAATACCGGAGCGTCCGGGATCACGCCCGCGACCGGCTACATGTTGCCGCATTCGCAGCCTCCTTGGTGCACAGTCCTGATGGGAGACCCGCGTCGCCGCATTGGCGGAAACGCCCGCGATCGATGCAGGGTCAGAAGAGAATTCGGTTCAGGAAACTGCGCTGAATGGAGGTGCGCGCGGAGCGCTGAGAGTGCGGACGGCGAAGCGACCCGCAGTGTCGACACGCCGGCGAATCTTCTCCTGGGATTGCGCCAGGATGGTTGAAACCAGATCGTCCGGTGCCGTCAGACTTCGCGGTTGGGCGGAGTAGAGACAGGCGAGACAAAGATCCTCATCGCCGTGCGCCGTGCTTGCTTCCGCAGTGATGATCGCCGTCGGGAGAGAGCCGTCGGCGTCGTGCGAGGGCGCGACGCCGAGATGTGCGAACGGCCCTGTGTCGACGGACGACGGATGCGAAGTGTGGACCCACGGAAGGACGCTCGTGTAAACGAGGAAATGCGCGGCAAGTGCCACACTGACGATGGCTCTTCCGAAGCTGTTTGGCCCCTGTTGCACGAGGGCAAGATAGCAAGCGGACCTCTCGGCTGGCAACTTGCGCCACACTTGCGCCACACTTGCGCATACCGCAACGAGGAAACGAGCCCGACCGCGAGGCCGATGGTCGCTCGACAAGGCGGACAATTCATGAAACGTTGAAGTGTCCCCTCGATAGGAAGCGAGCGTGGAAGGCCCCGCTACCAGTAGCCCAAACGGCGAGTCGAATGACGCTTGCGCCCACCAAGTCTCGGACATCCCGTTCGAGTGGCCGTCCGAAGCCATCGTCGAGAGGGCGAGCGGGTATTTTCGCGCCGTAAGCGATCCTCCGCGACTCGTCTTGCTCGCCCGGTTGTTGCACGGCGAGGCCTGCGTGACCGAGTTGGCGGCCGAGTTCGACGTCAGTCTGCCAACGGTATCGCAGAGGCTGAAGGCGCTGCTCCAGGCGGGTCTGATTGCGCGTCGCCGCGAGGGCAAGCACGTCTACTACTCGGTAGCCGACGATCACGTTGTGCGCCTCATCGGCGCGGCGATCGAGCACGCCAGCGAATAAGGCTCTGACGAGGGTTGACAGTCGGTAGGAGTTCGTTTAAACAATTGCACACTTCATTGATACTTGAATTGTTTAATTCGGCAAGCGAACAACGGAGGTTCAGATGAGCTGCGGAGATCAGCACGCCAAGCACGAGCACACCCACGGCAGCGACTGCGGACATACCGCGATCAAGCACCAGGGGCACGTCGACTACCTTCACGACGGCCACCTGCATCACCCGCACGGTGACCATGTCGACGAGCATCGGCTCGACGTCGACGATCGCAACCCGTCGGCTTGCACGCCGGACCACACTTGTGGCTCGCACGGCAGCGATCACACCCACGGCCCGGACTGTGGGCACGAGGCGGTCCCGCACGGTGACCACGTCGACTTCGTCGTCGACGGGCACCTTCACCATGCGCACGAGGGCCACTGCGACGATCACGGTCCGATCGCCTAGGAGTCTGCGCGGCAGAAGAAAAGCAGGCTGAGATATCGTAGAGTGGGGCATGGGACGCGAGTTTCGGCCGTACGAAGCGGATCAGGGGTAT
>JANQHZ010000773.1 GCA_028282445.1 Candidatus Binatia bacterium
CAACAATCCGGGCTCTCGGCACAGGGCTCACCGCTCGGCGCGCAACAGGTCGCGCCGCCGCCGATTCCGGGTCCGGAGCATTCGTCGTTTGGTGCGCAACAAGGCCCCAAGCTCTGGCCGAAGATCTCGCACTGACCACCGCGCTCGACGCAACACACGCCATCGGGGCCGGGAACGCAGCACGTCTGCCAACCCTCGACCGCAGTCCGACCGGAGCACCGAGCGGCTGGATCGCAACACGGACCGCGCAGCCCGTCGAAGTCGCTGCAGACCGATCCGGTCTGCACGCAACATCGACCGGCGACGCACAGGTCTGGCAGCGACGGCCAGGGAAACGAGTTCGCGCCGCAACAATCGCTATCGACATCGCACGGCGCGCCTGGACCCCGGCAACAGGTACCGGATAAGAGCCTCGGATCCGGGGACGAAAGGTCCCAACAATCGAGGTCGTCGCAACAGCCAAACGTGAGAAAGCGAGTCGTGCTGCATCCCTCGCCCACTTCGCCACAGTTGCGACATTCTGGATCGAAGGGAACGAAGCCGTCGACCAAGTCTTCGAAGCAGCACTTCGCAACGAGGCATTGCTCGCCGGCACAGCAAACCGAGCAATCCGAATAGCACCGCAGATCGGTGTTGCTCCGCTCGCACTCCTCTCCGAGCTCGAGGATTCCGTTGCCGCAAACGGGCATCGGGCAGCCGTCGAGGCTTGCCCGCACCGCCAGCACCGCTTCGTGAACCTCAACGTCGTCATCGAGGTCGTAGTCCGCCGCATCGCACCCAGCGATCGATCGTTCGCCGAGAAGAACGCTCACAACCGTGACGATCTCCTCGACGCCAACGACGCCATCTGCGTTGCAGTCCCCCGGACAAGCGAGCGAGGGAGCTGCCGTGACGAAACCGAGTGCTGCCGCCAAAACCCCGAGACCCGATCGGCTCATGCCGAAGTCTCCTCGCCCAAAGGAACCGATGTCAATCGATATACGTCGATGCCGAGTACGGAACCCCAACGCGATCGTTCTCGCTCGAGCGAACCCGGAGAATGCCCGCCTGGCGTCGATCTTCACGCGCCATTCAGGCCTCCGCTGCGGCCATTGATCCCGACTAGTGAACCAATCGGTACACTGTCCTGGCAAGAACCCGCGCGGCGTCCTAAGTTCAGCGCACCGTTGTGAGCCTCTGGGATCGAAACCGTGATCAATGACGGCGGCGGAGAATCCTCGATGCCGCGGTAGAACTCATCCTCAGAAGAGGCCCCGCCGGGCCGTCGATGCTCAGATCGGGCCGCTCACTATAGACGCACCACGGGAACAAGCCGCGCTCTCCGGCCGGGGAAGCCGAGAGCGCATGGACGGGAGGACACATCCGAATGCCACACAGCAAACGAGGACGCGGTTGGATCGCACTCGCGATATTCTGCATGAGCGCCAATGGCGGCGCAGCGCAAGATTGCGAGAAGACCTTCGACAACACCTATGACCTCATCCAGGAGGCGATCTTCGAGAATAAGGGCTGCACCAGTCAGGCTTGCCACGGCACGGCAGCGGCCGGCGGCTTGGATCTCCGCGCCGAAGTGTCCTACGAGAGCCTGATTGATCAAGACGCTCAGACGGTCGTCGACGGGTCGATCCCCGGTCTCAAACGAGTCGTTCCCGGACAGAAAGACCAGAGTCTGCTATTCCTCAACCTCGCCGCAGCAACGCTTCCCGACCAGTGGGAGGCGCCTCTGCGTCCGATGCCGATCGGTCTCGAGGCGCTCACCGTCGACGAGGTCGAGGCGGTACGAGAATGGATCGAGCAGGGCGCGCCACGCACCGGAACGGTCGCGGGCACGGGTGAGCTGCTCGACGCCTGCCTGCCGCCCGCCAAGCCGATCGAGATTGCGCCTCTCGACCCGCCCGAGACCGGTACCGGAGTGCAAATCAAGATGCCGCGCTGGAGCGTACCCGCCAACAGCGAGGACGAAGCGTGCTTTACCAGCTACGTCGATCTGACCGACCAGATTCCCGAGCGGTACCTGGTCGGAGACGGTAACTTCTTCGCAGCGAACTTCACGCAGATCCGCCAGGACCCGCTCAGCCATCACATCATCGTCAGTTACTACACCGGGGACTCGGCGCCCGACGATCCCGCTTGGGGTCCATACCGGTGTCGCGGCGGCGAGAAGGAAGGCGAGTCGTGCGAACCGACCGATCTGGGATTCTGCGGCGAGGACTCGGTGTGCGGCAGCGACCCGGTGAGCGGTGCGGTTTGCGCCGGCTTCGGTCCCACCGATGCGCAGACCCGGGCCTTCCGTTTCGCCGGCATTCAGGAAGCGTCCGCGCAGACAGAGTTCCCGCCCGGAACGTTCCGTCCGGTGCCGGTCAAGGGAATCATCATCTGGAACTCGCACGTCTTCAACATCACCGACGAGGACGGCAAGAGCGAGGCTTGGCTCAACTTCGATTTCGCCGAGCCC
>JANQHZ010000803.1 GCA_028282445.1 Candidatus Binatia bacterium
AGGGTGATCGAACGGGGCGTCCCATGGAATCGCGGTCGCCGCGTCCCACTGCCCCGCCATCGCCTGCGCGTAAAGACGCGGCGCCTCGTCGGCCCAGACGACGGTCTTGTCCGCGATGGGAAAATCGAAGCTGGGCGACCCGGCTTCGACGCGCGCGCCGCGCCCGGCCAAGCCCCACTCGCCGGATGGTCGATCGACCACGGCCCCGGGCTGCGACCGATCGGAGAAACCGGTTTCGTGCGCGCCGCGCCAGCGCCCTACATCGGCCCCTCCGCGCGTGACCCTGCTCGGCGCTTCGAATCCGTGCCCCTGGGTACGCGCCCAGGCAGCGAGATGCACCTCGAGCGCCGGGTCGTCGCCGCACACTTCGAGCGTCTCACCGACCGGCAGGTCGGCGAGTGCACGCTTGACGAGCAAGTGCCCGCCTCGGTCGAGGCCGAGGCCACCGAGGTCGAGGCGACTCACCCAAGGCTCTCCACGAACTCGTCGATCGAGCCGAGCCGATTGCACGCCTCGTTGAGCTGATCGAAGCCGGTCGTGCGCCCAGGCTTCCACTCCTTGAGGCCTTCCATCTCGAGTAGCGGTCGAACCTCCGGATCGTCCCACGACATCCCGAGAAGCAGAGCGCTGAAACGCTCGATCAGCTCGCCGGGAGCATCGTCGAGGACCGTAAACACGCAGTGGTCGTAGGCCTCGGTGCGCGAGAGGATTCGGGTCGTGCCAGGCTCCAGAGTTCCCTCCTTGCCGAACATCATATGATTGAAGTCGATCATGCAGGCGGCGTCGGCTTCGCCCGCCGCCAGCGCCTTGGCGGCATCTCGCTCGCCGCCGACGTGGTCGCCGTGCTTGCCGACCAGGACATCGAACTCACGCACCTCGAAGTCGCGACCCGGCTCCAATCCCGCGCGAGCGATGTGGTTGAGTGGGATCAGGGTCGCCTGGGGCGAATCGCGAGCACCGACCGCTACGACCTTGCCCCGCAGATCCTCGAGCCTTTCGATCGCGGAGTCGGCCCGGACCACGACCAGACTGGTCAAGTCGCGGTCCGTGTTGCGCATGCCGACCGCGCGCGCCGAACGGCCACGCGAACGAGCGATTCGCTCGGTCTGAATCCAAGCGAGCGGGGAATTCCAAGCGAGGTCGAAAGCACCCTCGAAGTGTCCACGCACCTGGCGTTCGTAATTCGAGTACAGCACGAAGTCGAAGTCGAAGTCGTGTCGCGCAAACCAGTCGCGAAACCCCTCCCAGATCGTGACCACCTTGGGGTCGTACGCAACAGCACCCAACATCAATGTTTGACTCATTTTGTCTCCTCAGAGAAGGCTCATCCCGCAGACCGCCTTGCCGATGAAATCGTAAAGGACATCGGACGTAGGCGCCATGACCATGCCGGCGCGAGCATCCCGAAAGTACCGTTCGACCGCGAGATCCTTGCGAAACGCAGCCCCTCCGCAAACCCGCATCGCGAGGTCGCAAACTTCGCCGGCGCTGTCGTTACAAACCGCCTTCGCCTGCAGTACCCGCAGACTCGCCTCCTCGCTTCCACTCTCGAGCGCGTCGAGCGTGTCCTCCAGCAGGGCGCGGCTCTGGTCGACCTTGCAACGCATGCGGGCCAGCGTGTTGCGAATGGTAGGCAAGTCGGCGAGCGAGTTGTCCAGGTGCTCGTAGCGCACGCCGACGACGTGCTCACGGGTGCGCAAGGTCGCCTCGTCCATGAGGCCGACCGAGCACGCCCCGTTGAGGATGTTGAACAGAGGCAGCACCGTCTCCATCATGATGTCGAAGCCCTTGCCGTCCTCTCCCAGTCGATGGTCGGCGGGGATGGTTGCGGCCGTCGCCTTGCACGGTGTGGAGTCGTTGCCGCGCAGCCCGAGCCCGTCGAAGCCGGCACCGATCTCAATTCCCGGCGTATCTCGCGGCACCAGCCACAGCGTGCAGAAGCCATCCGCCGCGACCGGCTGTGACGACCATACGTACTGTTCGGCGTGGTGCGAAGAGGTGATCCAACTCTTGTGGGCGTCGAGCGCGATTCCGTCGGTCACCGATTTAGCGGTCGACAGGGGTGCCCAAAAGTGACTACGCGAGCCCGCTTCGGAGAAAGCCAGGGTGGCGAGCTTGCCGCCGGCGACTTGTCGCCGAGCCTCCTCCGAGCCGTGGCGCTCGATCACCGCGGCGCCGCAGAAGTGCATGGTGACGACCATCGCCGTCGAGCCGCAACCGTGTGCGATTCGCTCGACGACTTCGTAGGCTTGGCGGATCCCCAGACCCATCCCACCCACCTCCGGCGCGGACAAGAGCCCCAGTACTCCGGCATCGCCGAGCGCGGTAACGGCATCGGCTGGAAACAGCGCATCGCGATCGATCCGCTCGGCCTGCGGACGGACGATGCCGTCCAGGATGGGAGTCAGTGCTTCGATGTGTTTTGACATGCGCGCTCCAGGCAACCCCGCCCAGCTGCACGCGAGTGTCAGTTGGGGCGGTGCCGAGAATGAGGTCCGGACACGCCGGGACCCGGTTGAGTTCAGCGAAAGAAATTCATAACGGCATGGAGTTCGTCGTGTTTTCGCAAAGACACGACAGTATCGGAGCGAGCGCAGCGAGTGCAATCGAGCCCCACAATGCGGCGAACCCGAGTGGCATGCGACCGTTGAAGTCAGGCTGGAAACCGCTATTGCCGCGAGCTTCGTGTCGCCGACCGGGCCTTTGCACTTGCGATGGGAATCCGCCATCGTGCGCTGGGCCGTAGCTGGACAAGGAGCAGGTAGAATGAAGCGATTCGGACACAACTTGGCGCTGAAGAGCCTCGCGCTCACGTTGCTGGCCCTGACGGCCGGGTGCAGCCTCTTCCCCGACGGGCTCTTTCCCAAATTCCCCCCGCCATATCAGGCATATCCCGGTGAGCCCCGGCCGACCAACGAGATCGCCATCGTCCAAACGGTCGGCGGAACCGCCTCACGCCTTGCCTATCCCTTCTTCCTCAGTCTCGACGGTGAGCGCCTACAGGGCCTGCTCGACGGAACCGACGAGATCCATGTCTTGCCGGGAAGACACGCCTTCGGCCTCGGGTTCGGTCCCAACGGCGTCGTCCTCGGCAACCGCGACCAGACGCCGCTGCTGACACTCTCGTTCGAGGCCGCTGCCGGACGGACCTACCGGATCAAGGGAAGCGCCTTTATCAGCAAAGGCCAATCCACACCGAAACGCCCGTCCGCCCATGTGATCGACAAGGCGAGCGGCGAACGGGTCGCCAGCGAGATCGTCGATCCGCTCGAGTCCGACGGCAACGCGGCCGACGCCGAGGAAACCGACTCGGAGGAGACCGACTCGGACGAAACCGACGCCGAGGAAACCGACTCGGAGTAGCGGGCGCATCATCGGGCCCGGGGCACCCTTCTCCGAGCGATTGAGGCGCTTGCCCTGGGACGAGTCCCGCCCGCGTGCTACGCGAGGTGCATGAGGACATATCCCGTATTGTCGAGAATCTTGGCCGCAGCCTTGGTCTGTTGTTTCGTCGCGTGTTCGAGCGATGACGACGACGGGGTCGCTCCCGCCCCCGCCGGGGTGGAGGTGCGAGTCGACGCCGGCGGCGGCGTGACCTTCGTCGTCGACGGACGCGAAACCCTCTCGACTGTCGGGACCGCACCCGAGATCCGCGAGTTTTCGGTGACTACACGCGCGGTTGTCGGCCAGTGGGAGTTCACGCGCAGCGACGAGGTCGTCACCCCACTGACACGAGTCACGGAGATCCGCGAGAGCGCGGAGCGCGCCGAAATCGACTTCAGCTCAGATGCCGGTGACGTCGCCGCGACGCTTACGGTAACCCATCCGGATCCCGGACGAAGCTCGCTGTTGACCCTCGAGCTGACGCGCGGAACGGCCTCTTCGTTGGCGCTGCCGATCCGATGCGACGACGAGAGTCAGTTCCACGGTTTCGGAGCGCAGTACAACAAGACCAATCAGCGCGGTGAGGCGTTTCGCCTGTTCGTCAGCGAGCAAGGTCTCGGACGCGACCCCGATCTACCGGTGTTGCCGGTCAACGGAGACTCGTACACGACCTATTTCCCAATGCCGTATTTCGTCGATCCGCGCGGCTTCGGCGCTCTCGTCCGCACCGCGCAACGGGTACAGGTCGACCTGTGCAAATCGAAGCCGGACGCGGCGTGGTTCGAGGTCGTAAGCGATGCTCCACTCGAGATGCTGGTCTTCCATGGACCCACCGCCGCCGACGTGATCGAGCAACTCGGCGCCGAGGTCGGACGCCCCATCGCCCCGCCGGAATGGGCCTACGATCTGTGGATCGGCGCTCAGGCGGGAACGACCGAGACCGTACCGGGCGCGGGCTCGGCGGCAATCCGAGCCGAAGCGACCGCGTTGCGCGCAGCCGAGATCCCGGTCGGCGTGCTGTGGGTCCAGGACTGGTCGGGGATCCGGATGAACTTCGACGGAGGATCCGGCGTCCAGTACCGCTGGGAGGCGGACGAGGTCCTTTATCCGGACCTCGCCGAGCTCATCGCCGAGCTGCGCGCCGACGGCATCCGTTTCTTGTCGTACGCCAACCCGTTCATCGACCGCGATCGGGGATTTCGCTTCTACCCCGAGATGGAAGCGGCCGGCTATCTGATTCGCAATCCCGCCGGAGAGACGTACGACGTCGTCGCACCGAACGGCGCCTCGTCGTTCCCCGACTTCACCAATCCCGACGCGCGCGAGTACGTAAAGGGATTCCTGCGCAAGATGGTGCTCGACTTCGGCATGGACGGCTGGATGGCCGATTTCGGCGAGTGGATGCCGACCGATGCGGTGTACTTCGACGGCTCTGATCCGATCGCTCGTCACAACTTGTACCCGGTCGACTGGAACGCGATTTCGCGCGAAGTGATGGACGAGTTGCGCCCGGATGGTGATTGGGTCGTCTTCGCACGCTCGGGCTTCACCGGAATTCACCGCTACTCGATGGTCCACTGGATCGGCGACCAGGAAACCGATTGGAGTCCGAACGACGGACTTCCGACGGTCGTTCCCGCAATGCTGAATCTGAGCCTGTCGGGGATTCCCTTCGTCACCCACGACATCGCCGGCTTCAGTGGAACCATCGCCCCGCCCAGCACCAAGGAGCTCTATCAGCGATGGACCGAGCTCGGGGCGTTCACTCCGATCATGCGGACGCACGAGGGCGCTCGCAAACAGCTCAACTGGTCGTGGGAGAAGGACGCCGAGACGACCGCGCACTTCCGACGCTTCGCCCGCATCCACGCGGCTCTGAAACACGAGCTGATGGAGCTTGCCGACAGCGCGGCGAGCAGCTCGATGCCGATCGTACGCCATCTGATGTTGGAGTTCCCCGACGATCCGCGCAGCAGCGAGATCTCCGACCAGTTCATGCTCGGTCCCGAGCTGCTCATCGCACCCGTCGTCAGCGAGGGCGCGACCGCAAAGTCGATCTATCTGCCCCCGGGGACTTGGTACCACGTCTGGAGCGGCGACGAATTCGCGGGGGGGCGCGACATCACGGTCGACGCTCCGATCGGTTCGCCACCGGTGTTCTCCCTCGGGCGTGACCGTCCCGAGCTGCGAGCGATCGATTGAGAACAATACTGAAAGCCCGGGCACGCCGATGCCCATGATGACCGCCGAAGATCTCGCTGCGTTCATGAAGCGGGAATTCCCGCAGTCCCATCCCGAGCGCAACGTCTACGAAAAGGTCGGCAACGACTACGTTCGCATGCGGCGAAAGGTCGACGCCGGCGATCTGCGACCCGGCGGCACCGTATCCGGGCCGACGATGATGGCGCTTGCCGACAATGCAATGTACGCGGTGTTGCTGTCGAGAATCGGGCCGGTCGCCTTGGCGGTGACGACCAATCTGAATATCAACTTCTTGCGCAAACCCGAGCTGACCGACCTGGTCGCCGAAGCCCGACTGCTCAAGCTGGGGAGGCGACTGGCCGTCGGAGAGATCACGATCTTCAGTCACGGGATGGAGGCGCCGGTCGCCCACGCAACCATCACCTATTCGATTCCGCCCTCATGATGCGATCGACGCCCCGTCGAAGCGCCCTGGCAATCGCCCTCTGCGCGACCCTCGTCGCCGGATGCGACGGCGACACGGCGGCAGTCGACGACGAACGCGCAGCGCCTACGCAAGCAAGATCCCCCTACACCGGCCGAAGCGACGTCGCCGAGCAAATGCGTACGGCCGTCGCACGGGTCCACTCCCCACTCGACGGCACAGGTCGGGCTTGGATCGAGTCCGGCCCGGCAACGGTCACGGTCGGCTCCCTCGCGTCTTGGAGCTTCGTGTACGAAGTAGGCGATGACCCGATCGCTGCCAACAGCCGCATCATCTTCATGGTTTCTCCCTTCTGGGGCTGGAGCCCACCGCAACATCAAGCCCCGGGAGCGCCGGGGTACGCCACCGCGCGAACCGACGCGGCCGGCGTCACCCTTTCGACCGAAACCAACGGATCGCCGATGATGGCGATATCGATCGCCGGACGCGAGCTGCGCCCAGGCGAACGCGTCGTGATCGAATACGGCGGTAGCGTCGGTGCTCGAACCGATCGCTTCGCCGAGGCGTACTCGTACTTCTGGATCGGAGTCGACGGCGACGGCGACGGATCCCACCGCTTTCTCGACAGCTCTCCGGCGGTCGAGGTAGTGCCCGGGCGGCCCGCCCGAATGGTTGCGATCGCCCCGTCCACGGTCAACGCCGAGCAGGCGTTCGCCCTGCGCGTCGCCATCCTCGATCGCAACGGCAGCGCCGGCGTAGCATTCAACGGGTCCATTCAGCTCGAGAGCGTGCCGCCGGGCTTGGCTGTCCCCGCGCAAGTCGAGCTCACAGCAGAACATCAAGGTCGCATCTCGGTCCCGCTGGTCGGACCCGAACAGGGAGTGTTCCGCCTTCGGGTGACGACCCCTTCCGGCTTCGAAACGACCAGCAACCCGATCGTTGTCACGCCGCCCGGCGCACCAAGAATCTTCTGGGGGGATCTGCACGGACATTCCGGCTTGTCCGACGGCACCGGTACGCCTGAAGACTACTTCCGCTACGCGCGCGACATCGCCGCCCTCGACGTCGTCTCTCTGACCGACCACGATCACTGGGGCGTCCTCCACATCGACCAACATCCCGAGATGTGGGCCGCCATTCAGGACCAGACCCGGGCGTTCCATCGACCCGGCGAATTCGTGACCTTACTCGGTTACGAATGGACGAGCTGGGAGTACGGGCATCGACACGTGCTCTATTTCTCCGACGCAGGCACGCTCTATTCGTCGATCGATCTCGATTTCAATACGCCCGACGAGCTGTGGACGGCCCTGCGCGGGCGCGACGCAATCACCGTCGCTCACCACTCCGCCGGCGGCCCGATCGGTACCGATTGGTCGTTCGCCCCGGACCCCGAGATCGAACCGATCACGGAAGTCGTTTCGGTGCACGGTGTCAGCGAGGCGCCCGACTCGCCCTCGACGATCTACAACCCGATCCCCGGTAACTTCGTGCGCGACGCACTCGGCCTCGGGTACAAGTTCGGCTTCATCGGAAGCGGCGACAGTCACGATGGACATCCCGGCCTGGCCCATCTCGCCAACGGCGGCACCGGCGGGCTGGCGGCGATCATCGCCGACGAGCTGACCCGTCCCGCGATCCTGGAAGCGATCCGCAACCGGCGCGTCTACGCGACGTCGGGCCCACGCATCTATCTGCGCGCCGCGCTCTCGAGCTTCCGTATGGGCTCGACCGTACCGCACGAAAAACTGGTCGGAGCGGACGAGCCGGCGCCCCTATACGTACATGCGATCGGCACCGGGGAAATCGCTTGGCTCGACGTGGTCCGGAGCGGTCAGGTGGTGCGCAGCAAGGTCGACGCCCCGAGCCTGGAAGTCGTTCTGCCGGTCGAAGCGCTTCGGCCGGGCGAGTATATCTATCTGCGCATCGTCCAGGCCGACGGCGGGCTGGCCTGGTCGAGCCCGATCTACATCGAGTAACGGACGGCTCGAGTCGTCACCGGGGGGAGGCGAAGATGGGAATCGAAACTGTGCAGGAGTCGCGTTGCTTTGGGGGTATCCAAGGCACATATCGCCATCAATCGGCCGAAACCGGATGTGCGATGCAGTTCTCCGTGTTCACACCGCCACACGACACGGGCGCGAAGCTCCCGGCGGTGTACTACCTATCGGGCCTGACCTGCACCGAGGAGAACTTCACCGTCAAAGCCGGAGCGCAAAGAGTCGCGTCCGAGCTCGGACTGATCGTGATCGCACCCGACACGAGTCCGCGCGGTCTCGATCTTCCCGGTGAGGACGACTCCTACGATTTCGGTTCCGGTGCGGGGTTCTACGTCGACGCAACCGAGGCGCCGTGGGCCACCAACTACCGCATGTACAGCTACGTAACGCGCGAGCTTCCGGACCTCGTCGAGGCGCGTTTCCCGGCCGATGGCGATCGCCGCGGAATCTTCGGCCACTCGATGGGAGGCCACGGAGCGTTGGTTTGTGCGATCAGGAACCCCGATCGATACCGGTCGGTGTCTGCCTTCGCTCCGATC
>JANQHZ010000827.1 GCA_028282445.1 Candidatus Binatia bacterium
TTACCGCTATCGCGGGCGGTGCGTCGTGCAGGTGCTGCCCTTGCTCTCTCCGGAGGCGAGGACTACGAGTTGCTTTGTGCCGTACCGCCTCGCAAGCAATCGTTGTTGTCGAAACTTGCTCCGCAACTGGGTTGCCCGATGACCCGGATCGGGGTGTTCCGCGATCAGAGTCACGGCGTCGTAGTCGGTGATCTGGCGGATGGCGAGGGCTTCGAGCACTTCGCACCGTCGCGGCGGGGGGACTAGTCGTGGAGCCCGACCGGCTACGCAAGGTTCTGGAACGAGTCTCGTCCGGTGAGCTTTCGGCAGCCGACGGGCTCGAACAGCTTCGCAACCTGCCCTTCGAGGACATCGGTTTCGCAAAGATCGACCACCACCGCGCTCTTCGCAACGGGATCCCCGAGGTCGTGCTGGCCGACGGCAAGACACCCGGACAGGTCGCCGAGATCGCGCTGCGCTTGCGCGAAGCGGATAGCGACATCTTGATTACCCGCCTGGCGCCTGCCGCGGCGGGGGCGGTCCGCGAAGCCGTGCCCGAGATCACCTATCACGAGTTGGCGCGGGTGGCTGTACATCGCAAGGATCCCAAACCTCGCGCCGATGCCGGAGATATCTTGGTGGTGGCTGCCGGTACATCGGACCTGTCGGTTGCCGAGGAAGCCGCGATCACCGCGGAGTACATGGGCAACCCGGTAGAACGCGTATACGATGTAGGTGTGGCTGGAATCCACAGGCTCTTCGCGCACAGGGAGCTGCTCCTAAAGGCGAACGTGTTGATCGTCGTCGCCGGCATGGAGGGAGCCTTGCCCAGTGTCGTGGGAGGACTGGTCGACCGGCCGGTGATCGCGGTTCCCACCAGCGTTGGCTACGGCGCCAGCTTCGGAGGACTTGCGGCATTGCTGGGAATGCTGAACTCCTGCGCTGCCGGCATCACCGTTGTGAACATCGACAATGGTTTCGGGGCCGGCGTCGCTGCCGGACTGATCAACCGGGGTTGAGGGGCCGAGGTCGTGGCGGCAAAGGCGCGTAGGACCGGCAAGTTGGCGACCGGTCGGACCAAGCGAGTCCTGAAGGTGAGCGGAGTCGCGACCAGCGTCGGGTCGAGCTACCTGATGGAAAAGTTGCGCAAGCCTTTTCGATCGGCCGGAGATCACGAGAAGTCGCTCCTCGATACGCACATCCGCAACGCGATGCGAATCGTCGAGAGCTCCACCGAGCTCAAGGGAGCCTTCATGAAACTGGTGCAGATGCTGTCGATGCGCGACGACATCCTGCCCGGCGAGGCGCTCGAGGTCCTTTCGGTCGTGCAGTCGCAAGTTCCGCCAATGAAGTACTCCGAGATCAGCCACCAGCTCGAAGCCGAGCTGGGTGCTCCGCCCGAGGACCTTTTCGCGTCGTTCGAGCGAGAAGCGTTCGCCGCCGCTTCGTTGGGCCAGGTGCATCGGGCCACCCTCGAATCGGGCGAGCCGGTCGTCGTCAAGGTTCAGTATCCCGGCGTCGACGAGACGGTCGACCAGGATCTTCGCAACATCAAGTCGCTGCTCAAGGTGTTCACTCTGATCGGCCGCGACGTCATGCAACAAGAGATCGACCACGCCGAGGTTTTTCAGGAGCTCGAAGAACGACTGTCTGAGGAGTTGGACTACGAAAACGAAGCGAAGAACAACCGGCGCTTTCAGAAGATGTTCAAGGACGACCCCGACGTCGAAGTTCCACACGTCGTCAGCAACCTGTCTTCGCGCCGAGTTCTCACGATGGGGCTGCTCGAGGGCTACCCCTTTGCCGACATCCTCAAGCCCGGGATCGATCAAGAGCTGAAAGACTGGGTGGCGCTCAAGCTCTATCGCTTGCTTTGGCGACAGATCTTCGAGTTTGGTGTCGTGCATACCGATCCCCACCCTGGAAACTACATCGTCACCTACCATCCTCATCTCGGCATGCTCGATTTCGGCAGTATCCGGATACTGCCCGCCAAGATCCGCAAGGCGTATCTCGGGCTGGCGATTGCCATGCTCG
>JANQHZ010000870.1 GCA_028282445.1 Candidatus Binatia bacterium
CCATTCCGAGCAAATGAGCGAAACCTTCCAGTGTTTCGCCATCGCCGCGCGCTGCGTCCTCGGCCAGGCGATCGAAGTTGGCGCTCGCGTACTGACGCACCTCGGCGCTGGCAACTCGCTTGAGGAGATTGTCCTGCTCGCCGCAGCCCATGATTTCAAAGGTCGTCGAGATGCCTTTCAGGGTCCAGATGTCGGTGGTTAGCGCCGCCAGCCAGGGTAGCGTACCGCTGCGTCCCGCCCAGAGCTTGGACCCGATGCCGCATTCAGCGAATGCTCCGGCGGCGGGTAGCGTCAGACAGAGGACGACGGTCGCGATTGCTTGTCGAATTCTGAACATGGCCGGTCTCTCCTCCAATTTGACTCGGTTCTTCCCGGACGGCGCAGACGTGTCAACCTTGTAATTTCCTAGACTCTACCCGAGGCCTGCTATCCAGCAAGTTCGTCGCATGCTCCGCTTGTCTGCCATCGATCGGCACGCCTTGCCGAAGCCAACCGCTTAGATGTCCTCTTCGTCCGGTCGGTCTCGCTTCCGCGTACGCGGGCTGGGTCGAAGCATCCACAGGAGACGTCGGGTGAAGCCGAACAGACCGCCGACCAAGAGAAGCAACAAGAAGACCGGGGAGGTGCCCCAGCGTTGATCGAGCCAGTTGCCGAGCCAGAGGGCGGCGAGCACCGTTCCCGCCAGGCTGAACCCCATCCCGACGAATCTCGCACCGGAGGCGAGTTTCTCCGGGCTAATCGCCAAACCGCTCACTCCCGACACTTCGCGCGCCGCGCGAGCGAAACGAGCCGTGCGCGGATCTCATCGCGCCGCGACCTCCGCCAATGTGTCGCGCGCCGCGTCGATCGTCTTGTCGATGTCCTGGTCACTGTGTGCGAGTGACACGAAGAGCGCTTCGAATGCAGATGGCGGTAGGTAGATCCCGCGCGCGAGCATCCCCTGGAAATACTTCCCGAAGAGCTCGGTGTCGCAACGGGTCGCCTCATCGAAATCGCGGACCTGCTCGACACCGAAGAAGAGCGTAAGCATGGATCCGACTCGATTGAGGCAAGCTCTCACTCCCGAGCTCGCGATCGCTTCTCGCAAACCGTCTTCGAGAGCCGCGCCGGCAGCTTCCAGCCGTTCGTAGGAACCGGGCTGCTTGATCTCCTTGAGCGTTGCCAACCCGGCGGCAACAGCGAGCGGATTCCCCGACAGAGTACCCGCTTGATAGACCGGTCCGAGCGGAGCGAGAACGTCCATCACGTCGGCTCGTCCACCCACGGCGGCCAGCGGTAGGCCGCCGCCGACAACTTTTCCGAAGCAGGTCAAATCGGGATGGATGCCGTAGAGCGACTGGGCGCTGCCATAGGCGACCCGGAATCCGGACATGACCTCGTCAAACACCAACAGCGCGTCGCGCTCGGTCGTCAGCTCGCGCAGGCCGTCGAGAAAGCTCTGCTCGGAAGGGACGACTCCCATGTTGCCCGCGATCGGCTCGAGAACAACCGCAGCGATGTCGTCGCCGTGCTCCTCGAAACACCGCCGCACGTCGTCGAGATCGTTGTAGCGCGCGATCAAGGTCTGTTTCGCCGTATCCGCTCCTACCCCGGCGCTGTCGGGCGCACCCAGGGTGAGAGCACCGGAACCGGCTTTCACCAACAACGAATCGACGTGGCCGTGATAGCAACCGGCGAACTTGACGATCTTGCCGCGCCCGGTGAACCCTCGCGCAATTCGCAGTGCGGTCATCGTCGCTTCGGTTCCCGAGTTGACCAGGCGGATCTTCTGCACCGACTCGGCCGCTGCGCAAATCTCGCGCGCCATCTCGATCTCGCGCGCTGTCGGCGCACCGAAGCTCGTGCCATCACGCATGGTGGCGTGAATTGCATAGAGGACCTTGTGGTGGGCGTGGCCCAGAATCATCGGTCCCCACGAACCGATGTAATCGATGTAGGTCGTCCCGTCCGCATCGGTCACCGTCGAACCCGCCGCGCGCTGAATGAAGCGCGGCGATCCCCCGACCGCGCGCCAGGCTCGGACCGGACTGTTCACTCCCCCGGGAATGACCTCACTTGCTGCGGCGAATAGCTTCTCGGACGTGTCCATGTGTCTCCGCTATCGCGGACCGTAGGGCGGGTACAGACCTACCCGCCGGCGCTTCGGTGTCGACCCGGTGCACCGAGTTGCCGCCGCTCTCCCGGAACCCAAGATTTTCTCCCGCGAGGCCACATTTTTTGCCGATTTTCGGCCTCCCGCACTTGCCCCGGTAGTGCTTTTCGAGCTAAGTCTCCGATCCCGTTTTCCCGCGGGTCAAATCGCATCTTTCCCAACCCTTCTCAGGGCCGTCTCGGTTGTGTGGCGAGCTGTGGATGGAGTTGTGGAATTAAGCCGAAGGATCTCTGCAAATCTTCGATTTTTAAGGGGTTTTGGGCCGGTACACTTCTGTGGATAAGGTTACCTCAACGGCTCAGCACACCTGGCAACAAGCTGTCGAGTCGGTCGTCTCCGTGCTCGGCGACGACGACACGCAAGAGATCCTCACCGGGCTGCGGCCCCTGGGCAGTCAAGGCGACACTTTCACCGCCGAGGCGGTCGATCGATCTTGCGCCGAAACCGCTCGCAAGCGCTGTGGAAAGTTGCTCGAAGGCGCGCTCGTGCACCACAGCGGTGGTTCCATTCGCCACCTCGACATCACGGTTGCACGCAGTGGGCAGCAGGAGTTGTTCCCTACCCAGCGAATCTCCTCCCGTCCGAACCGCTCGACCAGCGACCGGGCAGCACTGCAGGAGAAGTACACCTTCGACAAGTTCATCGTGGGCGCCAGCAACCAGTTTGCCCACGCCGCTTCGGTCGCGGTCGCCAGCCAACCCGGCGAAACCTACAACCCGTTGTTCATTTACGGCGGCGTCGGTCTGGGAAAAACCCATCTGGTCTGCGCGATCGGAAACGATGTGCTCGATCGCGAACCCGACACCCGAGTCGTCTATCTTTCGTCCGATTCTTTCATGAACGAGCTGATCGCCGCGTTGCGGCGCGATCGAATGGACGAGTTCAAACGTCGGTTCCGCAAGGTCGATTTCCTCATTCTCGACGACGTCCAGTTCCTCGCCGGCCGGGAGCGCACGCAAGAAGAGTTCTTCCACACCTTCAATTCCCTCTACGAGGCCCGCAAGCAGATCGTACTGACTTCGGACAAGTTCCCAAAGGAGATTCCGGGCCTCGAGGAACGCCTGCGCAATCGCTTCGAGAGCGGGTTGATCGCCGATATCCAAGCCCCCGACATCGAAACGCGATTGGCGATTCTCGAGAAGCGCGCGGAAATCGACGGTCTGGCTCTTCCTTCCGATGTCGCCATGTTCCTGGCGGAGAATTTCGAGTCGAACGTCCGCGAGCTCGAGGGAAGCCTCACCCGGCTCAGTGCACACGCTTCGTTGAATGGCGCACCGATCACCATCGAGCTCGCACGCCGCGTTCTCAAATCCTTCGTCGACAACCGCACCGCGCGCGGCATCACCATCGAGCTGATCCAGAAAGCGGTGAGCGACTACTTCCACATCCAACGGGCCGATCTGCTCTCCAAGAGTCGCTCGCGCCACATCACCCATCCTCGGCAAATCGCGATGTACCTGTGCAGAAATCACACCGACGCTTCGTTTCCGGTTATTGGCGATCGCTTCGGCGGCCGGGACCACACCACCGTCATTCACGCCACCCAGGTCATCTCGCGACGCATCAAGCACGATCCCACCCTACGAGAAACGATCGACAAGCTCGCAACCCGACTAGGGGGATCCGAATAGTCGACCTATGCAGTCGATAGGACGATTTTCGTCAGCTCGGAATTCGCTTCCATGTTCCAGTCTGTGTACAGTCTGCGGAAAGATCAGGGAGAAATGGTGTAGAGCGTGTGTGGAATCCTCCCAACATACTCCGAGCAGCGTTTATCCCCCTCGTATCTCCCCAGGGGTCGCGGCGTATTGGCCTACTGCCGCAACGCTTTCCCCATATCCACAGGCCCTACTACTACTATCTTTAAGACTTTAAAATTTAAGAAATAGTAAGGGTATTTCGGAAATGGAATTCAGCATTTCAAAGAATGAGTTGTTGGCCGGACTCTACCTGTCTCAGGGAATCGTCGAACGCCGCACGACCATCCCGATCCTCGGCAATGTGTTGCTCGAGGCGGCCGGGAGTACGGTGACGATCGCCTCGACCGATCAGGAGATCGGCGTTCGCCGCGCCTGTGTCGCGAAGGTCAAGAAACCCGGCGCGGTCACCGCCTCGGCTCGCAAGTTATACGAGATGGTGCGCGAGCTACCCGACGGCGACATCGTCATCCAGGCCAAGGACAACAGCTGGATCGAGGTCAAGGCGGGCAAAGGCCGTTTTCGTTTGGTGGGCCTCGATCCGAGAGAGTTTCCCGAAATGCCCAAGGCGACGTCGGACGGCGCGCGTTTGGCAGTCAAGGTTCCGGGCGAAACCCTCTCGCAAATGCTGGACCTCACGTCCTTTGCAATCTCGACCGACGAGACCAGGGTCAGCCTGAACGGAATCCTCATCGAGGGGACCGACGATGGAAAGCTGCGCATCGTCGCCACCGACGGGCACCGTCTGGCGATGATCGACCGGCCGATCGAAGGAGCGTCCTCGGGTTCGAGTGCGATTGTCCCGCGTAAGGCGGTGGTGGAGATTCGCAAAATTCTCGAGAACGGCGAGGAAGATATCGATCTGATCGTCGGCGACGGCGTCGCCTATGTGATCCGCGGTCCGGTGGAAATGTCGATGCGGCTGATCGAGGGCGAGTTCCCGGACTACAACCAAGTCGTGCCAAAGAAGTCGCCGAAAGTCGCGAAGGTCGACGCGGCGTCGCTGTTGGCCGGCTTGCGCCGCGTGTCGATCGTGTCGAGCGAGCGTACCAAAGGGGTGAAGTTCGAGCTCAGCAAAGGCAAACTCGAACTGTCGACGATCAACCCCGACGTCGGCGAAGGCTCCGAGGAGGTCGAGGTCGACTTCGGCGGTGCTGCGGTCAACGTTGGATTCAACGCGCGCTACCTGATCGACTTGCTCGGCGTACTGTCGGGAGACACCGAGGTACAGATCGGCCTGAACGACGAGGTGAGCCCCGGTACGGTGCGCATCGCCGAGGAGAAGTCGTACAGCTACATCGTCATGCCGATGCGGCTGTGATGCGGCGGCCATACAGCCGTCTCTGACGTCGTCGTCGGCTTGGCCCGATGATCGCCCCAGGGGCTCGGTCGCAGTCGGTGTAGAGGGGCTCGATTTGCCCTCCGATGGCTCCTCTTCGGCCTGCCGCCAGGAGGTCGATTCGGCCCTATTTCGCTGCACCCGAACGGTCTTTTCGCAGGGCTCTTGGCGGTCCTCGGAAAGCCTCCTAAAACCCTGGTTTGATCCAGTATAAATCCTTTAAAAATCAGGGTGTTGTGATTCGTTTGGGAGCTTTACCAGAGGTCCTCTGCGTGGTAGTTTATCGGGATTCGAAATCGGTGGATGGAAAGTCCGCTGGGTAGGGGTTT
>JANQHZ010000908.1 GCA_028282445.1 Candidatus Binatia bacterium
TTCGAGACAGCCCATGATGTAGCGAACCTGGCATTCCGAGTGGAAGATGATGCTACCGGCGTGCGCGAGGTTGGTAGCGGGACCGTATAGACAAAAGAGATTGGGAAAATCTGGAACCGTGATCCCCAGATAGGCTCTTGGGTCGTCACCCCAAACCTCGCTCAGCACGCGTTCGCGGCGGCCGACGATTTTCATCGGCCACAAGAACTTGTTGGCGTGAAAACCGGTGGCGAATACGATCGCGTCGACTTCGGCCCTGCTGCCGTCGGCGCAGACGATGGCTTTGGGCTCGATCTTGCGAATCGGGGCGGTGATGAGCTCGACATCGTCTCGCTTGAGGGTCGCGAGCCAGCTACCGTTGTCCTGTAGCATTCGCTTCCCGAAAGGCGGGTAGCTGGGGATGACCTTCGACAACAGCTCGGGGTCGTCTCCGACTTGTTGCTTGATGTACTCGGTGAAGAAGATGCGCGTTTGTTCGTTCGCCTCGTTGATCGAACGGTCCTGGTGAGGCCATTGCGGGTCGACGATGAGCGAGGGCAGCAACCCGTCCGATCCCGGCCAGAAGAGCAAGAAGCGGTACCACCGCGCGTAGTACGGGACGTGATTGAAGAGCCACTTGGCGTTTTCGCTGACTCTTCGGTGGTACGATGGATTGGGGAACATCCACGCGGGGGACCGTTGGAACACGTAGAGTCGACTTGCGGCATTGGCCACTTCCGGAACCAATTGAAGCGCGCTTGCGCCCGTTCCGACGACGGCGATGCGTTTACCGTCGAGGTCGTGTTGGTGCTCCCAGGCCGCGGAATGAAAGGCCGGTCCTTCGAAGTTGTCGAGGCCTTCGATTGCAGGAATCTTAGGCCGGTTGAGCTGACCGACCCCGCTGATCAGCGCGTTCGCAGCCAACTCGTGCCGATTGCCTTCGGAGTCGCGCAGCACGCATTGCCACAGTGCCGAGGGCTCGTCGAATCGCGCCTCGACGACTTCCGTGCGAAAGCGGATCCGATCGCGGACCTTGTACTTGTCGGCGCAGCGTTCGAAGTACGCCTGTAGCTCCTCTTGTTGCGAATAGAACTCCGACCAGTCGTGGTTGGGCTCGAAAGAGTAGCAATAGAAGTGGTTGGCGATATCGACCCGGCAGCCGGGATACGTGTTCTCGTGCCACGTCCCGCCGACGGCGTCGTTCTTCTCGACGACCGTGTACGGGATGCCGGCCTGTTGCAGACGGATCGCGGCCAACAGCCCCGACATTCCCGCGCCGATGACGAGCACGTGGAATCCGCGACTGGCTGCGTCGCGCACCGCGGGGGAAACATCGGTGGCGCGGGCGTCGTGGCCGTCCAGAGCCATCTCTTCCATCATCATCGGCACATACTCTGCGGGAACTTCCTGACCGACCATGAAGCTCATCATCGCGTGCACGGTATCCGCATCGGGCGCCGACGGAAGCTTGCATCCGCGATCGCGGTAGTCGGCGAGAGCGACCAGGGCGCGCCCGCGGACTTCGGCTTTCTCTTCGTCGGTCATCGAACCCTGAACGTCGCCCAGCATCGCCGCGCGAGGCCGGATCGGTCCGTCGAGCAGCGTAGGATCGCCGGTCAGATGGACGATGCTCATCATCAAGGTTGGAATGCTGGCCGAACCGAGCGCCTCGGCGATGAAGGCATCGTCCTCGGTGATCGCTTCGGCGACCGCTGCGATGTCGTCGTTGGCCATATCTGGTTGCGAGTCTTGTCCAGTCGGGGTGTCGAGGGCAATACTCGGCGTCTGCGACGGCAGAATTGGCAAGGAGTCGGATTGAGGCGATGAGCACGGACAGGAGCGATACCCCCGCACCGGAGGGGCTCAGATCGGCGATCGAGAACCTCGCCGCGCCGGGCAGCGACGGGCTGGCCCGCCGCGGTTGTACGCGGCCGGACCAGCTGGCGATCGACTTCGACGAGTCCTATACCGCTTTCGTGGCGGGGCTCTCGGTGCTGCCGAGCGAGGCGCAGCTGGAAGCGCTGCAGAACCTCGACCGACAGCTCGAGTCGATGTCCGATCCCGCGCTCCAGGCCAAGTGGACGGCACAGGCGATGAAGACGGATCCGGACTGGGAAACCGTGCGCTCCCTGGCGCGCGCGGTCCGTTCCGCCTTTGAATGGTAGACGAAGCGGTCGATGCTTGAGTCGACTGCCGCGCCGTGCCAGGAGTTGTCGGGATGAGAACGTCGCCAAGCAGCGGCAGGATGATCGCGATTCTCGCCTGCGTGGCGCAAGTCGCCGGGTGCAGTCTCATGCTGCGGGCGGCAGGATATCCGCCCGAGGCGACGCGCAAGAGTCCTCCGAGCGGCATCGAGTCTCGCGCCTTGGCGGCGGGGGCGGCCTTTCCGCGCACCGTTCTCACCGCGACTACCGGTGACGTCCGCTTCGAGCCGGGAAAACGCCATGTACTGATATTCTACCGCGGCGCTTGGTGACCGCATTGTCGGAAGCAGCTGGTCGAGCTGCAAACGCATTTGGACGAGCTCGCGGCGCTCAACACCGAGATCGTGGCGGTCAGCGTCGACACGGTCGAGACCAGTCGTCGGATGAGCGATGATCTCGGCCTCACTTTCGCAATTGCGGCCGACCCCAAGCGCAGATTGACCAAGCTGCTCGGGATCTACGACGAGCCGAACGATATCGCGTGGCCGGCGGTGTTCATCGTCTCGCCGGCCGGGAAGATCGAGTGGCGCGATGTCGCATCGAGCTATGTGCTCGAGAAGCGACCGACCGTCGAGCGCCTTGTGGAGGTCGTCCGGGCGCTCGAAGCCAAGGATTGACTCACCACGGTCAGCGACCCTGTGGCGATGGCGAGGTGTCCGACCCTTGATCTTGGCCTTGCAGCTGGGGGGGTATTTCGACATGGGGTCCACCGATTCTGCTAGTGTGTCTCGGTGCGTACTGTCATGGAGTCAGTCCGGGTGAAGCGAAGGAGCTTCGGGTGAAGGGTCCGCTTGACGGGTTTACCGTCGTCGATCTGACGACGATGATTTCGGGACCGCTGGCGACGCGTATCCTGGCCGATCAAGGCGCCGATGTGATCAAGGTCGAGCGGATTCGTACGGGGGACCTCGTTCGTCACATGGGCGCTTCGAGGAACGGTGTGTCGGCGACCTTTGCGACGGTGAATCGCAACAAACGCTCGCTTGCCCTCGACCTCAAGCAGGAAGACGGAAAGGCTGTTCTGCGGCGGTTGATCGAAGGGGCGGACGTTTTCGTTCAGAACTTTCGCCCCGGCGCGATCGAGCGCATGGGGTTCGGAGAGGACGCAGTGCGTCGGATCAATCCGAACGTGGTCTACGTTTCGATCAGCGGGTTCGGTGAGAGCGGACCTTATGCTGCCAAGCGCGTTTACGATCCGGTCGTGCAGGCGCTATCCGGTCTGGCGGCGATCCAGGCCGACCGGGACGACGGGCGTCCCCGCATGATGCGACTGATCGTTCCCGACAAGCTCACCGCGGTCACCGCTTCGCAGGCGATCACGGCCGCGCTCCTGGCGCGCGAGCGAGGGGCGCCGGGGCAGCACGTGCGCCTTTCGATGCTCGATGCCACGGTTGCGTTCCAGTGGCCGGAGGGCATGGCCGGTCACACCTGGGTAGGAGAGGGTGCGCACGGCCGGCGCGCACGATTTGCGCAGGACCTGGTGTTCCAAACGGCCGACGGTTACATCACGGCGGGTGCGGTCTCCGACGATGAGTGGGCCGGATTGTGTCGTGCGGTCGAGAAGCCGGAGTGGCTCGAGGACGAGCGTTTCTCGACCGCTGCCGGACGGGTCCTGCACGCCGGCGAACGACTCTCGATGCTACAAGAAGTGTTGCTCACTCGCTCGAGTGTGGAGTGGCTCGAGCGTTTCGAGGCCGAGGACGTCCCCTGTGCGCCGGTGCTGGGCAGGAAGGATCTGCTGACGCATCCGCAGATCGCCGAGAACGAGCTGATTCACGAGAGTGTTCACCCGGAGGGAGGAGCGATTCGTCAGCCGCGGCCGGCGGAACGATTCTCCCAGACGCCGAGCCTGATCCGGAGCGCCGCGCCGGCGTTGGGGCAGCATACCGAGGACATCCTGGGGGACATCGGACTGACCGGCGGCGAGATCGACCGGTTGCGCTCCCGCGGAGTCGTCTGACCGGCTATCCGGCGGTAAACCGTCGCTCCGTTTCACATGTCGAGCAAGTAAGCGAAGATGAGCGGGGCGACGATGGTGGCGTCCGATTCCACGATGAAGCTCGGCGTGTCGACGGAGAGCTTCCCCCAGGTGATCTTCTCGTTCGGGACCGCTCCGGAATACGAGCCGTAACTCGTCGTCGAGTCGCTGATCTGGCAGAAGTAGGCCCACTTGCGTACGCCCTCGATTCGCAGGTCCTGCTCCAGCATCGGAACGACGCAGATGGGGAAGTCGCCGGCGATTCCGCCACCGATCTGGAAGAACCCTACCGGCGCAGCGGCGGACGTCGCCTGGTACCAATCGGCGAGCTCCATCATGTACTCGATGCCGCCCTTGACCGTGGTTGCACTCTTGATGTCGCCGCGCATGCAGTGAGCGGCGAAGACATTCCCCAGGGTCGAGTCTTCCCATCCCGGCACGAACAGCGGCAGAGACTTCTCCGAGGCCGCGACCATCCAGCTGTTGGCTGGATCGATCTGGTAGCTCGGTTCGAGCTTTCCGCTTGCGATCAGCCGGTAGAGGAACTCGTGCGGGAACAACCGTTCCCCTGCGTCGTCGGCTTGTGACCACAACTCCCCGACCGCGCGCTCGAGTCGTCGCATCGCCTCTTCCTCGGGGATGCAGGTGTCGGTGACGCGGTTCAGTTGGCGTTCCAACAGGGCCTGCTCGTCGAGGCGGGTGAGGTCTCGGTAGTTTGGGACTCGTTCGTAATGATCGTGCGCCACCAGATTGAACAGATCTTCCTCGAGGTTGGCGCCGGTACAGGTAATGGCGTGAATCTTGTCGCGGCGGATCATTTCGGCGAGCGAAAGGCCGAGCTCGGCGGTACTCATCGCGCCGGCGAGCGTCACGAACATCTTGCCGCCGGAGGACAGCAGCTTGTCGTATCCCTCGGCCGCGTCGATCAAAGAGGCGGCGTTGAAGTGCCGGTAGTGATGGCGGATGAAATCTCTGACCGGGGACTCGGACATTGCGTTCTCCCTGCATATGTCGATCGCCGGGTGCACGCCGGCGTGGAGGAGGCAGCGGGGAACGTTATGGTGAGGGCCCCTGCAGTGCAACTGCGGGGGCCCTCACCGATCAGGGGCGCCGACAAGCGAGGCTGAACTTACCGCGCCGGATGCAGGTCGAGATCTCGCCGATCTTTTCGATCGTCGGCGACTGGTCCATGACGACTGTGACCGGCGGCGACGGCTGCACCGTCGAGGTTTCCGAGTTACCGACACGGCGCCGCAAGATGCTGCCGGTGTAGATGTCTGGATCCTGACGGGAGCGCTTGAACACCGCCCGCGTGTTGCCGTCTGCGCTGCGGCAACGGAACACCCGGTCGCCGCGTTTCGCGCACCCGGTGATGTTGATCGTCGCGTTCCAGAATCCACCGTCGGTCGTTTCGAGCGACACGGAACCGCCCAGCAAGTTGGGCTCGAAAGTCTGGAAGTCGGTGTCGTCGACGATGACATTCAGCTTGATGCGTCCGTTCGGGCGCTTGGGCGAGCTGAATTTCAACTTCGCGCGTCGGATCGCCAACTCGGGGCTCTCGAGAACGATCCCCTCGAGCATCGCGGTGTACGGCATGTGGTCGACCGCGCTGATTCCGCCCATTCGGACGCGCTTGCCGATGAGCGCGCCACGCACCACGGTGAAGGCGCCGATCGAGACTTTCGGACGCTTGGCGCCGATGATCGTGCCCTCGAAGGTGGCGCGGCTTCCGATTTTGGCTGCGCGACCGATACCTTCGATACTCCACAGTACCTGGTTCGGCGTGATCCCGCCCGTGGTCGTGACATTGGAGCGCGTCCCCACCCGGAAGCGCCCGGGGATACGGATGACCACCCAGGACCCTTCCGGTCCGTTGATGTTGACCGTGCCGTCTTGGCCGACCCGGAAGGACTCGATGTCGACGACATTCTGGCCCGGGCCGAGGTTGATCGTCGTGCTTGCGCCGCGACGGAGATGGATCTCCTCGATCTCCTGGGTCGACGTCAATCCAGCCAGGATGCGCTCCATCTCGGGGATGCTGATCAGCAGATCGTCGCAGCGAATGTAGTCGGGCGCAGTTCCGTCTTTGATCACGAACGGGTTGTTGGGATGATCGAGCGTCAAGGGCAGGTTGCAGACGTCTCCCGACGGACACTGGGCGTCGACCTGGCAAGGTGTCAGTCCATCCGAGCAAACCATCGCCGCTCCGACCAGCGGCACGTTGCGCCCTGTGATGACTTCTCCGCCGTCGTTCAGGAACTCGACCCCGATCAGTACCGGCGGCTTTCCGCCGCTGAAGCGAGAGTCTCTCTCGACCGCGATCGAGCCGGATACGAATGTTCCCACCGATGCCTTGAGGTCGATGCCGCAGGCGCCGGCGCGCATCGTGTTGAGCATGTCGCCGGTTCGCTCGACGGATTCGGAGACTTGCGTCTTGCGACCGAATCGGATGCTGCGGTTGCCGCGCTCGGCGGTACCGATGACGGCGTATCGCTGGAAGCGGAAGAAGGTCGAGCAGTTTGGATTTTCGGCGTCGATGATCCCGTCGCCGTCGTTGTCGATGCCGTCGGCGCAGGAGTCGCAATCGAGGCTCTCTGTGCCGATCTCGAACAGGCAACCGAGCTCGGCGTCGCACGTGTCTTCGGTGCAGGTATCCTCGTCGTTGCAGACGACCTGGGTCCCGCCGACGCACTGCCCGGTCATGCAGACCGTTTCGTTTGTGCAGACGTCGGAGTCGTCGCACGGGCTGTTGTTGGGTAGATTGGGATGCATGCAGGCGCCCTGACCGTTGCAGATGTCGTTGGTGCACACCTCTCCGTCGTCGGCGCAGGCCGAGCCGTTGGGCTCGAAGATACAGGTCGACGAGCAACAGTCACCGTCGATGTTGTTGCCGTCGTCGCACTGCTCCGGGCCCTCGGTGAGCCCGTTGCCGCAGAAAGGCGTAGGGGTAAAGGTCTGGGTTGGCGTATAGGTATTGGTCGGCGTCGGCGTATGAGTCGGTGTGTGAGTGTTGGTCGGTGTATGCGTCGGCGTCGATGTGTAGGTCGGCGTCGAGGTGTGCGTGAAGGTCGGAGTCTGGGTCGGCGTATTGGTGAGAGTGAACGTCGACGTCGGTGTCGCGGTCGGCGTCGACGTCGGTGTCGATGTCGCCGTCTGTGTGTGCGTGTGTGTGAAGGTCGGGGTCTGGGTCGCGGTATGGGTGAACGTCGGGGTCGGAGTCGGGCGTGCGCCCGGCACGTTGGCGCTCGCGGCGATCGCTCCGATCACCGTGTGCGCGGCGCAATTCAGCGCGTTGTCCCCATCCGTGTCGACGTCGAAACCACCGACACCCATCGCGATCGGACCGGTCGGGTCGGCCTCGACCGCCAGGATCAGCGTTGTTCCATCGATCCCGCCGGGATAAATCGTCATCGCACTGGGGAGCAGAAAGCCCTCGCTCGGCCGCGGTGAGCACAGCGGCAGTGAGATGGTCGGCGACGGCATGAACTTGTAGAGCGCCCGGTTGGTGACCGGACAGAAGGTCGCCGGCGCGGTCAGCGCGAGGTCCAGGGTTGCTGCGGGTACGTCGACGGTTCCCGTGGAAATCGGCGTGCCCTGGTTGAAGGTGAACGTCTCGCAATTTCCGGCGCAGGTGCAGCTTGGCGTACAACCGGGGCCGATGCATACCGAGCCGGCTCCGGACGAATCGAAGCACGGCGTCGAGGCGTCGTCCCAGCGCACCGACTTACGCACGCTGTCGATAGGTGCGATTCCGACCGGGCTCGAGGTGGCTACTCCCTCGGCGTTGTTGGGAGGCGACAAGATTCCCGGGAACGCGCATCCCTGGACGTTGAGCACGGATGCCGAGATCGAGGTGATGGCGACCGCGTCGACGCCGATTCCGGCGTCTTTCGAGTTACGGTGCTGCAGAACGTAGTAGAGAGTCCCGTCTTGCGCTCGCAGAACTGTGGAATCGAGCACCGCGTGCGCCGTCGACAACAAACAGGCCATTGCGACGAGCCCGCTGACCAGAAGGTCCCGCGCCCTGTGTGTGCCGACCACCCCCGTGTAATCGGCAAACTCCCCTTTGGTCCTCATCGGTGTTCCAACTCCCCGGTGCGAAATCAGGCGTGTCCCAATTTCGCGCCCCCCTTTTCCACCGCCGAACTTCCGCCCCTCACATCAACCGCAGCGGCGATTGGTTCTCCTTGTAATATTCTGTGTGACTACATTGTTGGTAGCGATCTTCTCGCAGG
>JANQHZ010000958.1 GCA_028282445.1 Candidatus Binatia bacterium
TGGAGCTATTTCTATCTCAACACCTCGAATCGGGTCGACCTGAGCCGACTGGTGGATGCCTACCACGCGGGAAACGTGCAGGTCGTGCGCGACTACATCCACACGCATGTCTACCTGTCGATGGCGGCATTCACCAAGATCCCGAATCCGGCCGAGGCTTACTTAAGTATGTTCGTGGCGGTGCCCTTTGCGCTCGGAGTCGGTTGGATGCTCTGGAGATGGCGCGATCCACGCCACCTGACGCTGCTCTTCTGGATCGGCAGCATCCTGGTGCTCGGCGGTATGATTACCGACTACCCGCCTGCGACCACACGGATGTTGGGTTTCTTCCCGGCCGTTTGCGTCGTCCCAGCGGTGATCGCCGGTCGCCTGCGCGGCATGCTGTCGCAGTGGGGGAAGGGGGGAGAACGAACCTTCTTCGTACTGGTGGCGAGCTGGTTGGGGGTCGTTTCGTTTACCAATTGGCAAGACTTTTTCGTAACCGCGCCTCCGCGGCAGCGCGGCCAGTCGCTAGCCGAGATCTGTCGCGTGATCAGGCGTACGCCGCCCTCGTCGACGCTCTACATGGTCGGCGGAGACTCCGAGGCCGAGCCGAGAGTCGTCGCGCACGACTGTATGGTTGCGACCGATCGACAACCCCGATTCGTCAACTTGATGAACGGCGCTGCCGCGGTGCCTTTGCCGGCCGAGCATCGAGGGGCCGCGGTGATCGTGGTGTCGCGCTTGCAGCGAGAGGTGGCGCCACTGGTTGCCCAAGCCTACCCCGAAGCGAGCTACGATG
Source organism: Candidatus Binatia bacterium (assembly GCA_028282445.1). Classification (GTDB taxonomy): domain Bacteria; phylum Desulfobacterota; class Binatia; order HRBIN30; family CADEER01; genus CADEER01. The sequence continues at coordinate 782 of JANQHZ010000958.1, forward strand.
TCGTATACGATCGCGGCGGCGAACCGATGCTCCATGTCTTCCGATTGAGCGCCCACACCGTCGAGCGTCATCGAGGGCTACGGGCGGAGTATCGGAGCGAGGCGGGGTACCGACTCGCGGATCGTGCGTCGTCGTCGTTCGCACCACCCACCGGCGAAGATTTTCCGTTGCAGGCACGATGGAGCGGTCGGCTCTACGTTGCGCGGCCGGGCGAAGTTCGACTGCGTGTCTCGGCCGGTGAGTTGCGCTTGTACGATCGCCCGGTCGACCCCGAGCAGTCGATGAGTCTGGCGGCGGGCTGGCACCCGATCGAGATCTCGACCGAGTTTGCCTCGCTCGACGAGCCGGCCACTGCATTCGAGTGGAACCTCGATGGCTCGTGGACTCGGGTTTCCGCCCAACACCTGAACGACCAGACGGCGTACGGTGGGCTACTCGGGCGCTACTTCGATCGCGCCATCGACACGGTCGCAGCCGTCCCGATCGACGAAGCGGCCGGCTACGAGCGGATCGATTCCGCGATCAGCTTTCACTACCGCGCCGAGTCTGACGACCCGCCGCCGCCGCCGTTGGCGGCACGGCCCTCGACGATGGAATGGAACGGCAGTGTCGACTTCGGTGGCCGGCCTCGACGACTTCGGGTCGAGGCGAGCAGTCCGACCGCGGTCTACCTCGGTGGCGAGCTGATCGTCGATCTGCGCGACCGCAAGTCCGCCGAGGTCGACCTGGCCCCCAGGGTCGGGCGTGCATCGCTGTTGGTTCGCTCCGTTCGGCCGCAAGACGACGATCGGCGTCGCTGGAAGCTACGCGTTCTCTGGCGAGAGCCTGGGGGGGCTTGGAGTGTCGCGGCGGGGTACCGTCTGCCCGACGTTCTCGGGGGAGAGCGTTAGCGGGGCTTTTCTTTCTCACCCCGCACGCGCCGCTACCGGTTTAGCTGTCGGCAGCCGCAGTGCGGCCCGCCCATCGACCGAAGAAGGTTCCATCCGCCAGCGAGATTCCGCTTCCGGGGTAGCCGTGCCCGCAAAAGAGTGCGGCGGCGCGACCGGCTGCGAACAAGCCGGCAATCTCGTTCCCTTGCGTATCGACGACGTTGCCCTGCGGCGTGGTGTCGAGGCCTCCGAGGGTGAAGGTGGCGAAGATCGCCGACTCGACTCGTGAGTCAAGCAGAGCGAAGGGTGGCGAGTCGAGAGGCCGAACCATATCGCCTCGTTTGTGGAAGAGCGGGTCTTGGCGGTCGGCGGCGTGGCGGTTGTAGACCTCCACGGTGCTTTGCAGAGATCCAACTGGGAAGCCCGCTGCGGCCTCGAGATCGGCGATCGACTCCTCTACAAATGCCGGTTCCATTCCGACGAAGTTACGCTCGAAGATCTCGTTGTCGAGTAGTAGCCACGCGCATCCGTCTTGGTGGTACAGTGCGGCGATGCCGATATGTCCATAGTAGGTGTCTTCGTTGATGAAGCGCTGGCCCTGGCGGTTGACGAAGATGCCGCGGCCGAGCCGGTTCGGGATCGTAGTCGGCAGGGCGACCTCGCCCATTTCCATACGAACGACGCGTCCACCGGCAGCTTGCCCCATCGAGATACCGCTGCCGTCGTCGCCTACTGTCGCGTTCTTTGTGTTGCAACGACTCAGGGTCGGTGCGTAGCGCCGCACCATTTCGTCGTTGAGGACGAAGCCGCCGGTGGTGAGCACAACTCCGCGGCGAGCACGGACCAGACGTTCCCGATCGCCGCAACGTGCGATCACACCGACGATCCGGTCGCAGTCGCGCACCAGTGCGGTGACGCGCGTGTCTTCCAAGATGTCGATCGGACGCGACCGCACCGCCTCGATCAGCTTCTGCATGAAGAAGCCGCCAGCCGCGTGCGGCGCCTGTGGCTTGTGGGCGCGCGGAGCAGGGTGAGCGATTCGGTCGTAGGGGTAGCAGTTTTCGCCTCCGGAGTAGACCAGACAGTCGTCGGTGGGCGACTCCATTCCCGGTTCGTCCCAGAAGCTGCGCTTGAAGGGAACCCCCTGCGCCTCCAGCCACAGGAAATGGTCGACGCTTTGCTCGCAGAACGGTCGAATCTTCTCCTCGCAAGGGCCGGGTTCGGACGCCGCCATCAGGAA
>JANQHZ010000964.1 GCA_028282445.1 Candidatus Binatia bacterium
CGGAGCGGGATTGCCAGCGCGGGGGCGTGCGTTGCGTACGGCAGGGCGCGTCATAGGGGCGCGTCAACCTAAGCGCAGGGCGGGCTCGCTCGCGGCGGAGACACGACTGCTTTCGACCTCTGATGGGCACGGGCACGGGCTCGGGCAGGGGGGAGCGGGTGGACGGGGTGGGTTGTTGGGGTTACGGTTTTTAGATGTCTGAAAAGTACGAGTGTTTCGAAGTTTGGTTGGCGGACGGGATTGCTCACATCCGTCTTTGCCGTCCGGAGAAGCGCAACAGTATGGTTCCGTCGTTCTGGATGGACCTGCCGCAGATCGTTCGCGAGATCGACGACGGCGGCGAGGCGCGGGTGGTGGTGATCTCGTCGACCGGACCCCATTTCACCTCCGGGATGGATCTTGCGGTGTTCGCCAACGAAGGCGGCGGCGACGTGCCAAAGGCCGTCCGCGGCGCGCGCATGTACGACACCATCAAGCTCCTGCAGGAGACGTTCTCGTGCCTCGAGAATTGCCGAGTCCCGGTGTTGGCGGCGATCCAGGGCGGTTGTATCGGTGGCGGCGTCGACATGGTTACCGCCTGCGACCTGCGCTACGCCAGCGAGGACGCCTTTTTCTGCGTGCAGGAGATCAATATCGGCATGACGGCCGATGTCGGGACGTTCCCGCGGCTGGCCAAGGTGATTCCGGAGGGGGTCGCACGCGAGATGGCCTATATCGGCCGGCGCCTGCCGGCGCAGCGGGCGCGGGAGGTCGGACTGGTCAATGAGGTCTTTGCCGACGCCGACGCGTTGCTGGAAGGGGTGATGGAGGTCGCGGCCGAGATTGCCGCCAAATCACCGTTGGCCATCTACGGCTCGAAGCAAATGCTCAACTACGCGCGCGACCACAGCACGTCAGATGCGCTGGACTACATCCGAGTGTGGAACGCGAGCATGTTCCAACCCTCGGAGATGGCCGAGGCCTTCGCCGCCAATCAGGAAAAGCGCAAGGGCAACTTCGCGGCGCTGCCGGCGCGGAGGAAGCGCCTTGGCTGAGTCGCAGGCGTACGACGCCGTCATTGTCATCTCCTTCGGCGGACCGGAAGGTCCGGACGACGTCATGCCGTTTCTCGAGAACGTGACACGGGGCCGCGGTGTGCCGCGCGACCGACTACTCGAGGTCGCGCAGAACTACGAGATGTTCGGCGGCGTCAGCCCGATCAACCGGCAGAATCGCGACCTCATCGCGTCGCTCGAGAAGCTGCTGAGCGAGCGCGGGCCGCAGCTGCCGGTCTACTTCGGCAATCGCAACTGGCATCCCTATCTCGAGGATACGGTGCGGCAGATGGCGGACGATGGGGTGCGGCGAGCGATCGGCTTCGCGACCTCGGCGTACAGCTCGTACTCGGGGTGCCGGCAGTATCGCGAGAACATGGCCAAGGCCCGCGCCGCGGTCGGCGACGACGCGCCGCGGATCGACAAGCTGCGAGCGTTTTGGAACCACCCCGGCTTCATCGAGCCGATGGTCGAAGCGGTGGATGTCGCGATCGCCGAGATCCCCCCGGAGCGCCGCAACGCGGCCCGACTGGTCTACTCGGCGCACAGCCTGCCGATGTCGATGGCGCGGACCAGCGACTACCAGCTGCAGTTGCGGGACGCATGTGGCCTGGTGGCGGAACGACTCGCCGCGCCCCTGCCGTGGGACCTGGTCTACCAAAGCCGCAGCGGCCCGCCGGCAGTGCCGTGGCTCGAGCCGGATATCTGCGATCATCTCACCGCACTTGCGGAAGACGGGGTGCGAGACGTCGTCAATCTCCCGATTGGGTTCATCTCCGACCACATGGAGGTCGTCTACGATCTCGACACGCAGGCGCGCGAGCGCGCGGAAGAGCTCGGGATCGAGTTCAAGCGAGTCCCGACCGTGGGCAACCACCCGCGCTTTGTTGAGATGTTGCACGAGCTGATCCTCGAGCGTGTGGATCCCGAGCACGAGCGCCGCTTCCTCGGCGAGCTGGGGCCGCGGCCGGACGTATGCGCAGAAGACTGCTGCCCGCCGCCACAGCGACCGGCGCACGGGTCCCCCCCTTTGAAAAAGGGGGGTTAGGGGGGATTTGCCCTTGCGCGACTACAGCCCAAGGCTCAAACCGTTAGCGCGGGAACTACGTCGCGACCAAACGGACTTCGAGTGCAGGTTGTGGGCGCGCCTTCGCCGCAAGCAGATTCAGGGTGTCCAGTTTTACCGGCAGCGTCCCGTGGGCCAGTACATTGTCGACTTCTACGCGCCGAGCGTTGGGCTTGTCGTCGAGCTGGACGGGTCGCAGCATCTTGAAGAGCGCGTTTCCGACTACGACGCGAGGCGCACCGATTTCCTTCGGTCGGTAGGGCTGGAGGTTTTGCGTTTCGGCAACGAGGATGTGGTGGAGGATCTCGAGGCGGTGGTCGGGGTGATCGACGACTGGATACGTCGTCGTTAGATCAAATCCCCCTCAATCCCCCTTTTTCAAAGGGGGAGGCTTTTCCTCGGTTGGCAGGGGCTGGAGGTTGTGCGTTTCGGCAACGAGAATGTGGTGGAGGATCTCGAGGCGGTGGTCGGGGTGATCGACGGTTGGATACGCCGTCATTAGGATCAAATCCCCCTCAATCCCCTTTTTCAAAGGGGGAGGTTGGTTTTCCTTACGCGGCGAAGACCACGGTCTTGTTGCCGTGTACGAGGACGCGGTCGTCGAGGTGCCAGCGGACGGCGCGGGCGAGGACGTTGCGCTCTACGTCGCGGCCTTTGCGAACGAGGTCGGCGGCGGAGTCGCGGTGCGAGGCTCGGATGACGTCCTGCTCGATGATCGGGCCCTCGTCGAGGTCGGTCGTTGCGTAGTGGGCGGTTGCGCCGATCAGCTTGACGCCGCGTTGGTAGGCTTGGTGGTAGGGCTTGCCGCCGATGAAGGCGGGGAGGAAGGAGTGGTGGATGTTGATGATGCGCGAGGGGAACCTGTCGATGAACTCGCCGCTCAGGATCTGCATGTAACGCGCCAACACAATCAGGTCGACGCCTTCCTTCTCGAACAGCTCGGCTTCCTTGTCCTCCTGCGCACGCTTGGTTTCCATGGTGATGGGAAAGACGTGGTAGGGGATGTCGAATTGCTTCGCGATCGCTTCGAGGTTGGGGTGGTTGCTGATGATCATCGAGATGTCGCAGTCGAGCTCGCCGGCGCGGTGGCGCAGGACCAGATCGTACAGACAGTGGTCGTACTTCGAGACCATGATCGCCATCTTCTTGCGCTCGGTGGCGTAACGCAGGTTCCAGCTCATCCCGAATTTGTCGGCGGTCTCGCGGATCGCCGTTTCGAGGGTGACCCGATCGGTGTGGAGCTCGGTGGTGTCGAAACGGATTCGTTGGAAGAACTGACCGTCGACCGGGTCGGTGTGCTGGTTGGAGTTGAGGATGTTGGCGCCGTGGCCGTAGAGCACCTGGGCAAGGGCGGCGACGATTCCCTTGCGGTCGGGGCAACACACCAACAGGGTCGCGGTTTGGGCGGCATCGGGAAGGGCGTTCATAGGCGATCAACCTACCAAGCCGGGTGCGCGCCGTCACCATCTCGTGCCGTGGAGCCTCGATGGGGCAGGTGGCGCGTGGAACCGCCCGGGCCCGGCTGCTAGTCTACGCCGTCATGCGCACTTACGAAGAGATCTTGGCCGAGGCGACCGGGCCGGGGGGGATTTTCGAGATCGTCGAGGAGGAGGTGCTCGGCCAGCGGATGCGGGTTTTCAAGGACCGCAAGCGATCCCTGCGTCAGCTCCTCGAGGAATCCGCACTACACGGCGACAAGGAGTACATCGTCGTCGACGATCGGCGAATCGCCTACACCGAGCACGTTCGCCTGGTCGCCTCGGTCGCGAGCGAGTTGGGCGAGCGTTTCGGCGTCGCCAAGGGCGACCGCGTCGCCATCCTGGCGGAGAACCATCCGGAGTGGTTGACCACTTTCTGGGCGACGGTGAGCATGGGCGGCATCGTCGCCGCGCTGAACGGTTGGTGGACGGAGGACGAGATTCGCTACGGCTTGGAGCTGAGCGAACCGAAGGTGCTGGTGGCCGATCGCAAGCGCCTCGATCGATTGCGCGGCGACCCCGGGGTTCCGGTGATCGAGATCGAATCCGACTATGGCGACCTGTTTCGCAACCCGGCCGAGACGTTGCCGGACGTGCCGATCGCCGAGGACGATCCCGCGGTGATCCTCTTCACCAGCGGTACGACCGGCCGACCGAAAGGAGCGGTGAGCTCGCACCGCAGCATCTGCGGTTTCGTCAGCACGGCTTTCTGCTCGGGATTCGTTCGCATGATGGCCAACGCCGAGGCCGGCGGCGCCGCCGCCGATATGCCGGAGCAACAAATTTCTCTGATGACGGTCCCGCTCTTCCATCTGTCCGGGTTGTACTCCGGCGCGGTCATGATGCTGGCGATCGGCGGCAAGACGGTGTGGCGCCTCGGCCGCTTCGATCCGGTCGACGTGTTGCGCCTGATCGAAACCGAGAAGGTCAGCAACTGGGCCGGCCTCGGCAGCATGGCGCCGCGCGTGCTGTCGCATCCGGAGCTGGGCAAGTACGACCTGTCGTCGATTCGCAACTTTGGTTCCGGGGGTGCGCCGACCAGTCCGGCGCTGCAGGCGAAGATGAGCGAAGTGGCCCCCGCCGGCTCGTCCGCGATCGGCCTCGGCTACGGGCTGAGCGAAACGGTTACGGCGGTCGCGATGATCGGTGGCAAAGAGCTCGAACAGCATCCGAACTCGGTCGGCCGGCCTGCGCCGACCCACGAGGTGGAGATCCGCGACGAGGACGGCCGTGCGCTGCCGGATGGCGAGCAGGGCGAGATCTGCGTTCGCTCCCCGTACAACATGCTCGAGTACTGGAGGAATCCGGAAGCGACGGCGAAGACGATCCTGCCGGGACGGTGGGTGGCCACCGGCGACATCGGCTACATGCTCGACGGGCGGCTCTACATCAACTCACGAGCGCGCGACATGATTCTGCGTGCCGCGGAGAACATCTACCCGGTCGAGATCGAGCACCGTCTGGAAGAGCACGAGGCAGTCGGAGAAGCTGCCGTCGTCGGTGTCGATCACCCCGAGCTGGGTCAGGAAGTCAAGGCGATTGTCGTGCCGGTCGCAGGCAAGTCGATCGACACGCAAGCGCTGGCCGACTGGGTCGGCGCGAAGCTGGCGGCGTTCAAGGTCCCCGCGCATTGGGAAGTCCGCGAGGATCCGTTGCCGCGCAATGCCGCCGGCAAGGTGCTCAAGAACGTGCTCACCGGCGAAGCCGAGAACCGTTTCGTCGAGGACTAGTTCGACAGACGATTTTCACCACAGAGGCACAGAGACACGGAGAAATCACGAGCCTTGGCAAAGTCCGCCGATGCCCCGACACGGATTGTAAGTGAGCTTCGCCAAAACTCAGAAGGGACCCGATCAGCAATGTACTCTCCGTGTCTCTGTGCCTCCGTGGTGATCTTACTCGAAGGTCGACCCGAGCTGAGCAGAGCTGGTGAGTAGCGTCGTGCCCCAGGCCGTGGTTTTCGATCTCGGCGGTGTGTTGATCCATTTCGAGGGTTTCGAGCAACTGCCGCGGCTGCTCGATGAGGAGCTCGAGCCCGAGGTCGTCCGGCGGCGTTGGATTGCATCCCCGGCGGTGTCGGCTTTCGAGCGCGGCGAGCTGAGCGCCGAGCGCTTCGGTGTGGAGTTCGCCCGCGAGTGGAATCTGCGAGCCCAACCGGAAGAGTTCGTCGAGATGTTCGCGTCGTGGGCGAAGGACTTCTACCCGGGCGCTCGCGAGCTCGTCGCGGATGTGCGCAGCACTTGCACGACGGCGTGCTTCAGCAACTCCAACCCGATTCACTGGGAGAAGAACTTCCGGTTGTTCGGTCTCCAGGACGCCTTCGACGTGTGCGTCGCGTCGTTCGAGATCGGAGCGGTCAAGCCGGAGCACAGGGCCTTCGAGCTGCTTCTCGAACGCGTCGGCCATCCGGCCGATCGGGTTCTCTTTCTCGACGACACCGAGGTCAATGTCCACGCTGCGCGCGAGGTCGGGCTCGCCGCCGAGCGTGTTCACGGTGTCGACGAAGCGAGATCCGCCCTGGTCGCCGCCCGCGTGCTGTCGGCATAGAGAATCCCGCGTCGGCCGCGCTGCACTCTCAGCGCCTGAGCCATTTGCCTGTCGACATCCAGTAGGAGGTGGCGGCGAGGGTGATGATGTTCTGCAGCAGGAGTGCGATCCAGATTCCCAGGTGAGCGAGCTCGGTGCGCGATAG
>JANQHZ010000967.1 GCA_028282445.1 Candidatus Binatia bacterium
CGCGGAATCTTCGGCCACTCGATGGGAGGCCACGGAGCGTTGGTTTGTGCGATCAGGAACCCCGATCGATACCGGTCGGTGTCTGCCTTCGCTCCGATCGCGAATCCGAGCCAATGCCCGTGGGGGCGAAAGGCCTTCACCGGGTATCTCGGCACCCAGCCGCAGCGGTGGCGGGAGTACGACGCGACCGAGCTGGTGCGCGAACGCGGATGGCGCAGCCGAATCCTGATCGACCAAGGCGACACGGATCAGTTCCTCGACGAGCAGCTGCTGCCAAACAACTTTGCCGAGGCGTGCCGGTCACAGGGCGTCGATCTCAATCTAAGGATGCAGGCCGGCTACGATCATTCCTACTTCTTCATCGCGACCTTTGTGGGAGACCACTTGTCGCATCACGCATCCTTGCTCGCCGCTTGATCGGCGACGAATTCGTCCACGACGGCGCGCATCGCCGCAGCGAAGCGCTCGGCCGAGAACTGAGCGGCGCGCGACGCCAACTTCGATCGCACCGCTTCGAGCTCGCGTTCGCCACTCAGCATGGCGACGATCTTATACACGGCATCGTCGGCATCCGAGAAGAGCAGGTCTTCCTGGCCTCCGAGGATCTCACCGGGACCGCCGCTATCGTGCGCGAACACCACGCAACCGGCACGCAGCATCTCGGCAACGGCGATCCCGAAGTGCTCTTCGTGCATCGCGTGTATTCCAAATCGCGCTCGGTGAGCGACCTCCAGCAGCCTTTCGCGCGGAACATCGAGCTCGATCCGGATCCAATCGTGCGCGGTGGCGAGCGCCTGGATCCGATCGACGTAGTCGGGCGTTTCCGGCAACCCGACAATTCGCAAGGCAAGGTCGTGACCACGTTCGCGCACCCGCCCTACGATGTCGATCACCTCTTCGACTCTCTTTTCCGGAGACACTCGCCCGAGGCAGAGGACCTCGTTACGACGCTCGCCCCACGGCAAAGGCGCGTAGCGCCCCGGCACCGGCGGATAGACAACCTCGCAGGGCGTGCCGAGCAAACCCTCCACCAGATCGGCAATGAAGCGAGAATTGGCAAGCGAGCGGTTGGCGCGAAGGCCTTGCTTGGAGATTCCACCGAGCAACGCGATCGCCCAGAAATAGGCGCGATTGAGGAAGGGCAGCCCACTGTACCAGCGCCCTTCCCAATCCGGGCGCGGTAGCAACTCCCATGGGTAGTGGATGTACTGGATTCCCGGCCTGCCAAAATCCATCTCGTTGAAGGTCGAAACGATACAGTCGAATGGATTCTCCGCATCGAGTCGCCGGCCGGAACGATGCAGGACCGCTACCCGCGCCATGGCGAGACGCATCGGAACCATTCCGAGGATTCGCTCGAGAGCGGGCGAGGCGACCGGATTGAGTATGTCGCCCTCCGCTAGTCGAGTCCCGCAAAACGCATCGACCGCACGAAAGTCGACGGGTAGCGCAGTCATCAGAGTCACGTCGTAGTCGCGGTGAAGCGCTTCGACCGTCCACGCCGCGACCTGGTCGCCACCGCCGTCGCCATCCAGCGTCGGATGTAAAATCAGGATCCGGCGCCGATTCACTCCGATTCCCCGATCTGCACGATCTTGCGAAACGCCTCGACGTCGAGTGCGAGCTCGTCGTAGGTGCCGATCGCAGACACCCGACCGCCATCGACGAAAACGATGCGGTCGAATCCCCGTACACTGGACACACGATGCGTCACCGCGATCACCGTCCAGCGATCGAGGCCTGAACGCAGCTCCTCGAGCACCTCGGCTTCGGTGCCCGCATCGAGCGAGCTGGTCGCCTCGTCGAGGATGAGAACGTGTGGCCCATGATAGAACGCGCGCGCAATGCCGACCCGCTGGCGTTCGCCGCCCGAGAGCCGGACGCCGCGGTCGCCGACTCTGGAGTCGAGCCCGTCCGGCAAACCGGCGACAAACTTCCCGAGCTGCGCCCGTTCGATCGCCCGCACAACGGCCGACTCATCGATCTCCCGATCGGCGATTCCAAACGCGATGTTTCTTCGCAGCGAGTCCTCGACCAAATGCACTTCTTGCGGAACGTAGCCAAGCCGACGGCGCCAAGACGGCAGCACTGCGGAGAGGTCGACGTCGTCGATGGCAATCTTGCCACGGGTCGGCGGAACCAACCCAACCAACATTCGAATGAGCGAGCTCTTGCCCGATCCGGTTTCTCCGACGATCGCGAGAGACTCGCCCCGCCGGATGACCAAATCGACATCGCTCAGAACATCGGCTGGATGCTCGGGATAGGAGAGCGCTACGCTGCGAAACGACACTTCCCGGCGGAAGTCCCAATCCGGGTCGACCGCGGGTTGCGCGTCATCGGTTTCGATCTCTGCAAGATCGTCGCAGATCCGCTCGACCCCTGCCTCTCCGAACCGAACGGTGTAGACGTGCATCAAGATTCGGTTGGCGGACGGAATGATCCGGAATCCGGCATACGCAAACAATCCGAGAAGCGAGACCGTCCTGGCGCTCGATTCTCCAGTGACCAACAGCCCGACCGTCGCAAACAGCGCGCCGAAGATGAACAGTGTCTCGATCGTGATCCGTGGCAACGAGGAGATGAAACGACTCCTCGCCCCGACGTAGGCGAGGCGATCCGCGAGATCGGCAAAACTCTCGATAAAGTGCGTGCTTCGTCCGAGAACCGCGATCTCGTCGACCGCCGACAGCGCCTGCGCCTGCTGGCGCATACTCGTGATTCCCAGTTGTTGAGCGAGTGCGCCGAGCCGGGACGAAGATCGACGCTGGACGACCCAGAAGAGAGCGCCGACGAGCAGCAGAATCGCCGTCGCAGCGACCGTCATCCAGGGCGCGGCCATGAACAAAACGGTGAGGATCGCGGTGAACACCAACACCTCGGTTACGATGTGCAACATCGCCGAAACCACGTTGCCGAAGGTCGTCCCCGCACCCACGGTAGCGGTATGCACGAGGTCGGTCGCATTCCTACCGACATGGAAGAGATAGGGCGCCCGCAAATAGGCCGTCACCATCCGCACCGAAAGATTGGCCGCAGTGTACGCCGCCGCAGTCGCCTGTGCGTACTCGGTGGCGGCGACGACAGCGCTCTTCGAGAGGTAGAAGATCGCCACCGCGATCACCAGCACGACGCCAACCATGTCGCGCTCCTCGCCCACGATCTGGGAGATCACTGGTCCGACAAAAGGAGAGTCGAGAACCGCGTCGGGATCGGTGAGGGACGCCACCAACACGAAGACCGCAACCGTCCCGACCGCTTCGATCGCGCTCGTCAGCGCGACCAGCGGGATCAATCTGAGCCAGCGACGGCGATCGTCACGCGACAGTAAGGCGTAGCAACGC
>JANQHZ010000988.1 GCA_028282445.1 Candidatus Binatia bacterium
GGGGGATCCGGCGGGCCGCTGAGCGGGTTTGCGGCTTGTTGAGGAAAGGCAAATATCGATGCGACTTTACGACTATCCGGATTGTCCCTTTGCGCAGAAGGTGCGCATCGTGCTCGCTGAAAAAGAGCTCGAATACGAGACGGTTTTCGTCGACCTGAGGCAGGGGGAGCAGCGAACTGCCGAATTCCTGAAGTTGAACCCCTACGGCCGGGTGCCGGTGCTCATCGACGAGGAAGTCGTGGTCTACGACTCGACTCTGATCAACGAGTATCTCGAGGACGAGTACCCCCATCCGGCGCTGATGCCGGAGGACTCGGCAGGGCGGGCTCGGGTCCGCACGCTCGAGGATTTCTGTGACAACTCGTTCCTGCCGTCGGCCGGCTTCGTCCAGGCCGAGCTCGCCAAACCGGAAGCCGAGCAGGATCACGACCGCTTGCAGCGCTATCGCAAGGGGCTCACCGACGGTCTGGTTCGCCTCGAGGGTTTTCTGCTCGGTCGCGAATTCCTCGCCGGCGAGTTCTCGCTCGCGGACATCGCTTTCGTGCCGGCAGTGTTGAATCTTTCTCGCCTCGGCGTCGACGTCGACCCGCGACTGCGCAACGTGGCGGGTTGGATCGGGCGCCTCAGGCAGCGCGCCAGCATCCAGTCGCTCGGTTTCTAGAGAGCTCCGAGGTGCTGCTGTCAGCGGCATCCGGACTTGGTTCCGGGCAAGAACGGTGGATCCGGTGAGCGCCGACGAGGAGGCGCTTCGCGCCAAAGTTCTGGACTCCTTCAAGGTCGTCTGCATCTGCAACAAGATCAAGAAGGGAACGATTCAGAAGGCGATCGCGCGTGGCGCGTCGACCCTGGGAGAGGTCAAGCGCGCGACCAAGGCCGGTACCGGCCCGTGCGGCGCGAAGCGCGGCGGAGTTACCCGCTGTGCGCCGGTGGTTCGAGAGATGCTCGAGCAGGCAAAGCAGGACGGCGCAGTTGACAGCGGTGACGGTGGTCAGTAATTAGACTATGTCTAGGAATGATTCCCGATAAGGGAGGGAGGAAGCACCATGGCAGATCTGAATGGAAGTAAGACTCACGAGAACCTGAAGGCGGCCTTCGCCGGCGAGTCTCAGGCCAATCGCCGCTATCTCTATTTCGCCCGTCGCGCCGACATCGAAGGATATCCCGATGTAGGCGGTTTGTTCCGCGACACCTCGGAGGCGGAGACGGGTCACGCCTTCGGCCACCTCGATTTTCTCCAGCAGGTCGGAGATCCGTGCACCGGCGTCGCGATCGGCGATACCGAGAAGAATCTCAAGTCGGCGGTCGAGGGGGAGACCTACGAATACACCCAGATGTATCCTGGGTTTGCCAAGACCGCCCGCGAGGAGGGATTCGACGAAATCGCCGAGTGGTTCGAAACACTTGCCCGCGCCGAAAAATCGCATGCCGGGCGCTTTCAGAAGGGCCTCGACGGGCTCAGCCTTTAGAACCAATGCGGACGGGCGGCCAATGTCGCCCGTCCGATTCCAAGATTCGGCGCCGCCGAGATGAGCACACCGACGATGAACGACTCGATCCGTCCCGTGACCCTGCAGGACGTCATGGGCTTGGAGCGGTACGAGGCCCAACGGGACGATATTCGGCGTCGTACCATCGCTCTCAAGAAACACCGCCGCATCGGCGTCGGCGATTGCGTGACCTTCGTGTTCGAGAACCACGACACGGTGTTCTTCCAGGTGCACGAGATGATGCGTGCCGAGCGCACGACGGATCTCGATGCGATCCGCGAGGAGCTCGAGGTATACAACGCCATGCTGCCGGCGCCTGGCGGATTCAGCGCCACCATGCTGATCGAGATCACCCAGGAGGATGAGATCGAGCCGCGCCTGCTCGAGTTGCTGGGGATTGACGAGTGCGTGTCGATGGAGATCGGCGAGCAGCGGGTGGCGGGAGAGTTCGAGCCCGGACGCAGCCGCGAGGACCGGCTGAGCGCGGTGCAGTACGTTCGCTTCAACTTGTCGCCGGGTGCCGTCGAAGCCTTCGTCGACGAATCGCAGGCAGTGAACCTTCGAATCGACCACGCAAATTATGTGGCATGCACCGCGATCGATGGGGAGGCGCGTCGGTCGCTGGCGACCGATCTGATCGGGGCGGCTTGATGCCGGACCGGACGACGCCACAACTGGAGGCGGTATACCGAGCGGTCCAATCGGTGCGTGACCACCCGACCGCGCAGGTGGTGTTCGAGCGGGTCAGCTCCGAGTTGCCCTCGATCAGTCTGAGCACCGTCTATCGCAACCTCGACAAGCTCTCGCGCAGCGGTCGCCTGCGGGTACTGCGCGGCGCAGGGGGAGTCGGATTGTACGATGCGGTCACATCGCCGCACGACCATTTCGTTTGCGACGAGTGCGGCACCGTGGTCGACATCGACCTGGTGGGAGCTCAGCGCCGCTTAGAGCGCCAGGTGCTCGGCCATCGGGTGCTGAGAAGCAGCACGATGATGTATGGGGTCTGCTCCGCATGCGACCCGTCGGCGGAGCGGCCGTAGGTGGAACTTCCCGGAATCATCCCCCTGTTCCCGTTGCCCAACGCGGTGCTCTTCCCGGGTGTGATGCTGCCGCTCCACATCTTCGAGGAGCGCTACCGGGACATGGTGCGAGACGCCGAGGCGAGCGAAGACAAGCTGATCGGCATGACCCTGCTGCGCGGCGACTGGCAGGAGAGCTACTACGAGCAGCCGGAGATCTTCGCGGTCGGGTGCGCCGGACGGATGGTTCGCTGCGAGCGCCTCGACGACGGTCGCTACAACATCCTCTTGCAAGGGGTGCGTGAGTTCGAGATCTGTCGAGAGCTGGGCGACAGCAGCTACCGGCAGGCCGACGTGGCGTGGCGCGAGACGCTGAGCGAAGATGTGCCGGAGGTACTGAGCAACCGGGTGCGTGCCCTCACCGCCAAGTTTTTGGAAACACGTGACCCGGAGCTGGCGCGCCGACTCTTGGACGACGCGTCGATGTCGAAGGATCTGCTGGTGAATTTCCTGAGCTATTCGCTCGACTGCACGCCGGTGGAAAAGCAGGCTTTGCTGGAGTCGCGCTCGCTGGACGAGCGCGCTACTCGGCTTTGCGATACGCTGGAATTCGCCCTCGGCGGGGGCGGGTTTGACGCCGGCGGGTCGGTCCACTGACAGTCCATTGACCGACCCCGACTTTTCTCCACGATTGTTGCTGCACGGTAAGCCCCACCTTGATTCTTCCACTCTAGCTCGGGATAGTGATCGACTATCGATTCTGGGAATGAACGTATGAAACGCCGTACTGAAATGACGTTTTTCGAGAGGCTTTACCTCGGTGAGATCGCGCGCGGTCTGGTCGTGACGATGTACCGTTTCTGGCGCAACCTCACGCTTCACGCATTGCATGCGGTGGGGCTGTTCAAGCAGGTGAGCGCGGCGGTGACGACACAATACCCGGACGAGTACAAGCAGTA
This sequence comes from Candidatus Binatia bacterium, assembly GCA_028282445.1. GTDB lineage: Bacteria > Desulfobacterota > Binatia > HRBIN30 > CADEER01 > CADEER01. The sequence goes on from JANQHZ010000988.1 coordinate 3,466, forward strand.
TCCGGACAACTACCGAGGAAGTCATCGGTTGACTCTCAAGGAGGACAACTCGGTGCGGTGCACCGCGTGTTTTCTGTGCGCGACGGCCTGCCCGGCAAACTGCATCTTCATCGAAGCGGGCGAGCATCCCGATCCCGAGGTCGAGAAGTTCCCCCTGCGCTATGAGATCGACACCCTGCGGTGCATCTACTGCGGGATGTGCGTCGAGGCCTGCCCTTGCGACGCCATCCGCATGGACACCTACGTTCACCCGAAGATCTGGGGGTTCAACCGCGCCGACTTCATCGAAACCAAGTCGGTCTTCATCGAGCGCTCGAAGACTCTCGCCGAGCGCGGACGCAATGCCCTGATGGAAGACATGATCGAGGACTACAAGAAGGAAGAAGCGGAGGTTTGGGATCGCTTCGAAGAGTGAGGCGGTACGATCATGGGAAAAGTGACGATCTTGCTCCTGGCGGTGTCGACGGTTGTCCTGATGATCACCTTCGGTAAGGGGATGGGGATTCTCCGCGGCGGCGAGGTCGAATCGCATCTGTACTGGGCGGGGGCGAGTTTGGTATCGGTTCTCGGAGCCAACATGATGGCGATGTTTCACGCGGCGCAAAGCGATCGGATCATTCGCGAGCTGCGTGGCCACATCGAGACTCTGGGCGGGGAGAACGACTGAGTTCGAGACGGGGTTCGGCGTACGTGCGTAGAACCCATGCTGGAAGGAAGTGAGGGCACGATCATGGCCAAGACTTTCAAACAACTCATGGACGAGGCCCGCAAGGACGTCCCCGAGTGGACCACCGATCAGGTTCGCAAGGTCCTGTCGAACGGCGGCGACGCCACGGTCCTCGATGTCCGCGAGAAGGAAGAGTACCGCGACGGCCACCTGCCCGGAGCCATCTCGGTCCCGCGCGGATTTCTCGACATGCAGGTCGAAGAGGTCGTTCCGGACAAGTCGACGCAGCTGATCCTCTACTGCGCCGGCGGTACGCGCTCGCTTCTCGCCGGACGGACGTTGCGAGAGATGGGGTACAGCGACGTGACGTCGATGACCGGTGGGTTCGGCGCGTGGAAGGGTGCCGGGAACGATTGGGTTCAGGACTTCCAGTTCTCCCCGGAACAGCTCAAGCGCTACGATCGGCACTTCATCCTCCCCGAGGTCGGAGAGGCGGGGCAGGCGAAGCTGCTGCAAGCGAAGGTGCTCCTCATCGGTGCGGGTGGGCTGGGTTC
>JANQHZ010000995.1 GCA_028282445.1 Candidatus Binatia bacterium
GTTTCCGTCTTCAACACTCCAAGTGGCGAGGACGGACCAGGTCCCCTCTCGCCCGGACGGTTCTACGATGCGACCTTCGTCGCCGAAGCCGGGCAACGCATATCGTTCGCAACCATGTACGTGCAATCCAACGATCTCTTCCTCGGGCCCGACGAGCTCGGGATCGACTTGTTCGACGCGTCCGGAAATCCGCTCTCAGGGAACGTTACCGCGCAGACACTCCTTTGGGACGCAGGAACCGAAGTAGACCAAGTGCCCGGTGTAGGGCCCGATCAGGCTCCACGCCAGAGCGGACCCGACACCGGCGCCGACGACCCTGACGATCTCGTGCGCCTAGCGGACGACCCAACCGGAAGGCTCGGCCGCGAGGCCGACTACGTGCGCGTCTCTCTCGAGATCGTCGAGTAGGCAAAGAGCTCCTCCCCCACCCACCGCCCCGCTGTCGGTGCGTCGACACGTCGACACCCATCCACTTCGGTCGGCGCGCCGGCAGCGGAACCCTACTTCCACACGATCCGACGCGCGGTGTCTCTGGCTGCGTTCCGCCTATTCTTCGGGAGCGAGCGCGATCGGTTCGCCGCGAGCGTCGAGCTTCTCGAAGTAGCCTGCCGGCGGGGCTCCGTACCGACCGCGCGCGAAATCGACAAAGCCCCGCAGTCGCGCGCGCGGCGCGAACAGGAGCGGGCGCGTCTCGGGTTTCATCCAACCGCGCAGCAAGCCGACAAGGGCAATCGCGAACCGCGTCAACGCGTGGGTCGGGCCCGACAGCTCGCGGACCAGAATCAAGTTGTTGCGCTCCATCAGATAGTCCACCGCTTTGGTGCCGAGCCGCGATGTCGGATTGACGACTCGGGCACCACGCAACAGGCCGACCTCCCACCGCGCCGCACGCGCCCGCACTCCGATCTCGACTTCTTCGCCATAGGCGAAGAAGCGCTCGTCGAAGAGGCCAATCTCTTCGAAACACCGGCGACGCGCCATCATGAGGGTGCCGTGCACGTAGTCTGCCGGTTCCCAACCCTGGTCGACTCGCGCCGGTACGCTGATCCCTCCGAGATAGGGATTGAAGTACGGAGTGACGCCGTCGCCGACGTCGGCACATACCAACCCGGCGGTCGGTCGCTCGTCGAGCGAATTAACCAGGCGCTCGGCACAGTCGGCAGCCGGCAAGGCATCGTGTGGCGAAACCACCAAGAACTCGTGTCCGGCGGTCTCCATCAGCTCGCGGAACCCTGCGTTGGCCGCCGGGCCGAATCCGCAGTTCGTCCCTAGCTCGAGGATCGCGAGCCCCGGCCGGAGCTGACGCAGCTCGGCGAGGACTTCGCGTCGCGAGCCGTTGTCGACGACGAGCAGGTCGACCGGAACCGTCTGGTCTTCGAAGGCCTCGATCGTCCGGCGGAGCCGATCCGGTTGGTTCCAGTGGACGATTACGACGCCGACCCGAGCCGCCGTGTCGCCGTCACACCGTCCGGCGCCGTTTCTGCGCCGTTCGCTCAGTTCTGCGCTCCCGCCATACGAAGCTCGTCCATGCGTTGGTACCACTCCGCAACGTTCTTCGTGTGCATGATCTCCCCGAAAATCGGGAATTCCTTGACGCAAGTGATCGCACCGTGCATCGCCACGTCGGCGAGCGTAGGGGCATCTCCGAGCACGAAGGGCTGCTCGCCCAACCAGGAGGCGAACTGGCCGGTGTTGTCGCGCACCCAGCCGTGCGCGTTGTCGCGCTGGTTGCGTTTCAGAATCTTCTTGGAGATCTGCTTCATCACCACCGCACCGGCGAGCTGCACCAGGAACTTCTGTCCGCCGCTGAGCTTCGAGCTCGATGCGACGATCCGCGCCGCCTGCACCGCCTCGCCCCAAGTACCGTAGATCACGGTCGGTAGCGCTTCGATGAACTGCGAATCGACCCAATCCTCGATCTCGTCGCTGCGCTTGCGAAGATCGGGGTCTTGCGGGTGGAAACGCACGCCTTGCGGGAACTCCTCTTCGAGGTAGTTCAGGATCGTCGTCGAGTCGGCAACCGTATCTTCACCGTTCTGCAGAACCGGGACCTTCTTGGGAGTCCCCTCGGGGAGCGGCGGCAACTCGACCTTCGAGCGCGGGCTCACTTCGACGCTCTCGAAAGGGATCCCCTTGA
>JANQHZ010001000.1 GCA_028282445.1 Candidatus Binatia bacterium
GCGTTGCGGTCGAACTCGTTGAGCACGACCTGCTCGATCTTCGGGATCTTCGGCAGATTCAGCGGCCCGAGCTGGATCGTCATCCCCTCGACCCGTTGCTCGAGGCGTGTTCGATCCGACTCGAGCTCTTTCTTCTTCTTTTCGAGCGCGGCCACGACCGAACGGATTTCATCCCGCTCGCTCAAGATCTGATTCACACGTGCCAAGGTCTCTTGGACACGGCCTTCGATCTCGGCCTTCTCGGCTTCCAATGCAGCGAGATGCTCGCGCTCACTGGTGGCGTCGTGCCCCTGCAACTCGGCGTGCTCGACCTCGTACCAGGCTTCCTCGATCTCGCTCTTCTTCGTCCGGAGGTCGAACTCCGCATCGTTGAACGCCACCTGCGCGCTGTTCAGGCGACTCGCGAGCTCCGACAGCTCGGCGCCCGTCTCGCCGCTCTCGACCTCGGTCCGCGCCGCATCCAGGTCCTCGACGACTTTCTGATATTCCTCGGAGTCCGAGAGTCGTTGGTTCTCTTCCTCGACCGCCGATTCGGCACGGTCGATCTGCATTTGGGAGAAATTATATTGGTGCTTTTTCCAGGGCCGCCGGGCGATTTGGTCGTCCCACATCGCCCAGATCGCAGAAACGAGCAACAGTCCCACTGCGAGAAGGAAGACAGCTGCGTACGACTTTTTCTCTTCGTCCGCCTTAGACATTCATTACCCCTGGGGCGTGGCGCGCCTCTCCAAGAACCGCCCAAACGTGAAAATTGCGAATCCGAGCAGCATCAGAGTGAGCTCGCGCCCCATCCCGTTTTCTTGCGTCACTCCCACAAAGAGTGCGTACCCCACGTCGGCGATTCCGAGCGCTTGTATGATCTTTGCGAAGAAAAACATCCCAGCGTCGTGTTGTGGTTAGAGTCGCCGTATTTCTCTCAGAAATTGATCCAGGGAGTCTGCCACACGTACATGATGTTCCCCGCGTGGCGCATCACCATCTTGATCACCACCGACATCATGTTGAGGAACAGAAACGACGTCAGGGCGAATCGCGGCACCCCCCATCGGTTCATGAAGTCCTGCCCCTTGAGGCGGACGATCCCATAGTACATCGCCGCCGTGCCGATGACGAAGTATCCGAGCACCACGATGCCGCCGAAGATGATCGCCCCGGCTTCGCTGCGGATCCCGAACAGGTAGTGGAGGTTGACGTTGGTCAGGGCCTCGACCTTGTGCGCGTCCCAAACCTCCCACGGCCAGAACCAGTTCCAGCCCGGACCGCGCAAGAACGTTCCGATGATGATCAACGACACCCACAGGATGTGGAAGCCGAGGAAGAAGGTCAGGATCTCGAACTTACGCGACTCGAAGGCGTAGTAGCCGTTCCCCGCCGGATTGATGTCGATGTACGGAATCGCCATCAGGCCGACGATGATGAAGCTCGGCAACACGACGCCGGCATGCCATGGGTCGAAGAAGACCAGCATCTCCTGCAAGCCCAGGAAGTACCACGGCGCCTTGGACGGGTTCGGCGTGCGGGTCGGATTGGCAGGTTGCTCGAGCGGAGCGTCGACAACCAGCGACCAGATGATCAGCACCAGCGTGATGAAGATGGCACACAAGAATTCGCTGCGAATCAAATGCGGCCAGGTGTGGACCTTATCATCTCCCGGTCCGGCGCCATCCATCTCGGTCGACGGACCGAGGGCAGCCTCCCGCGGCCGCGCCAGCCAGTACAGGTACACCATGAAGGCGACGAACAGCTCCGGGATCACCAGGACGCGCCCGCCTGGGATGAAGTTGGTTACGATCGCAGCAACGCAAATGGCTGCGACCCAGATCAATTCCCGCGGCATCGATTCCTCCCCCCCAACACTCAGACCGGTGGGCCCGAAAACCCGTCGCGACGAATCCGCCAGAAGTGCACGGCCATAAACAGGCTGGTGACCAGCGGGATGAAGATGCAATGCAGGATGTAGAAGCGGAGCAGCGTGTGAGGACCGATCTCCCCACCGCCAAAGAGAAACGCTCGCGCGTCATAGATCGGATTGGCACCCGTCCACTCGGCGAAGGGACCTTCGTAGCCGAGGAGAGGCGTGGCACGGGCCATGTTCGAGCCAACGGTCACCGCCCAGATCGCCAGCTGATCCCACGGCAGCAGGTAGCCGGTGAAGCTCAACAGCATGGTCAGCACCAGGAGGACGACGCCCACCACCCAGTTGAACTCGCGTGGCGGCTTGTACGATCCGGTCAGAAACACTCGGAACATGTGCAACCAAACCGCGATCACCATGCCGTGAGCCGCCCAGCGATGCATGTTGCGCA